>CAZMMO010000001.1:0-4410 GCA_964567365.1 uncultured Rhodanobacteraceae bacterium
AGCTGGACCGGCAACCGTGGCAGCGGCACGTCCGGTTACCGCGATTACGGCCGCGACCATGTCATCCGTATCGAAGGCAAGCCGGATCTGGCCGCATCGTCCGATCCGGCCTTCCGTGGCGACGCCGCGCGATACAATCCGGAAGACCTGCTGGTGGCGGCGCTTGCGTCCTGTCACATGCTTTCGTACCTGCACATGGCCACACTCGCTGGTGTGGTGGTAGTCGATTATCAGGACGCTGCCGAAGGCACGATGGAAACCGCCGGCAATGGTGGCCGCTTCACCGAGGTGGTGTTGCACCCGGTCGTCACTATCGATGCCGGCAGCGATTCCGACAAGGCGCTGGCCGCGCACGAACCGGCGCACCATGCCTGCTTCATCGCCAACTCCGTCCGTTTTCCGGTACGCGTCGAGCCGCGCATCGTGATGGCGTCGGAGGTGGGAGGTCAGGGATAGGGTATTGCCACGACAGGTTTCCGCAGCATCCAGATTTCATCGTATTCGTCAGGAGTCTCTTCATGCCAAATCCCCCTGCGGGACCCGGGTCCCGGGTCCCGGGTCCCGAATCCAAAGCCATCGTCCTCGCCTTTTCCGGCGGCCTCGACACCAGTTTCTGCGTGCCCTATCTCAAGGAGCAGGGCTGGGCCGTGCATACCGTGTTTGCCGACACCGGCGGCGTCAGTGACGAAGAGCGCGCCTTCATCGAGAACCGTGCCAGGGAGCTGGGCGTGGCCAGCCACGTCACCATCGACGGTGGTCCGGCCTTGTGGCAGCACTTCGTCAAGCCCTTCGTGTGGGCGGGCGAGGGCTACCAGGGGCAATATCCGCTGCTGGTGTCCGACCGCTACCTGATCGTCGAGGCCGCGCTTGCGCGTGCGGCCGAGCTTGGCACCCGGGCCATCGCCCACGGCTGCACCGGCATGGGCAACGACCAGGTGCGTTTCGACCTGACCGTGAAGTCGTTGGGCGACTACGAGATCGTGGCGCCGATCCGCGAGATCCAGAAGGAGCACACGCAGACGCGCGCTTACGAGCAGGCGTATCTGGAAGAGCGCGGTTTCGGCGTACGCAGCAAGCAGCAGAGCTACACCATCAATGAAAACCTGCTCGGCGTGACCTTGTCCGGTGGCGAGATCGACGACTGGAAGGCACCGGGCGAAGGTGCGCGCGGCTGGTGTGCACCGCCATCCGAATGGCCATCCAGTCCGCTCGCTGCGACGATCGGTTTCGAGCAGGGCGAGGCGGTCTCGATCGACGGGGAAAAACTCGAAGGGCACCGGTTGCTGGCCAGGCTCAATGCCTTGTTCGCACCTTACGGCGTGGGCCGTGGCGTGTACACCGGCGACACCACGATCGGCCTCAAGGGCCGCATCGTGTACGAAGCCCCGGGCCTGGTGACGCTGCTGGCAGCGCACCGCGCGCTCGAAGAGGCCGTGCTCAGCAAGTTGCAGAACCGCTTCAAGCCGACCGTCGCGCGGCAGTGGGTGGAACTGGTTTACGAAGGCTTTTTCCGCGACCCGCTCAAGGCCGACCTGGAGGCGTACCTCGTCGCCAGCCAGGCCACCGTCAACGGCAGCGTCACGGTCCGGACCTGGGGCGGCAATGCGCAGGCCGTGGCCGTCGATTCCCCGCACATCCTGCGCGCCGAAGGCGCCACCTACGCGCAGTCGGCCGACTGGGGCGTGGAAGAGGCCGAGGGGTTCATCAAGCTGTTCGGGATGAGCAGCACGTTGTGGGCGAAGGTGAATCGGGGTGCGGTGCCGGGCGGAGATCGGGACCCGGGACCCGGGACCCGGGACCCGTAAGAGCCCACACCACACAAATCTCGCTTCGTTGTTTCACTGTTTGTCCAGGAATATCCCATGTCGCCACAAGCCGTTTTTCCGGGTCCCGGGTCCCGGGTCCCGGGTCCCGAAATTCTCGAAGCGACCCTGGCACACCTGCGCGTCCTGGTCGGCTTCGACACGCGCAACCCGCCTCGCACCATCGGCACCGACGGCATCTTCGATCATTTGCGCACGCAGTTGCCGGATTTCGACATCACCGTCACCGACCACGGTGCCGGTGCGGTGTCGATGCTGGCCGTGCGCGGCGCGCCGCGGTTGCTGTTCAACGTTCACCTGGACACCGTGCCGGCGGCGCCGGCATGGAGCCGTGATCCGCACGAACTGCTGGTCACCGACAAGCATGCCATCGGCCTGGGCGCCTGCGACATCAAGGGTGCCGCCGCGGCCCTGCTGGCCGTGGCACAAGCCAGCAAGGGCGACATGGCCTTGTTGTTCACCACCGACGAGGAAGCCAACGATGCCCGCTGCATCAAGTCTTTCCTCGACTCCCATCCTACCACCCGGGTCCCGGGTCCCGGGTCCCGGGTCCCGACGCCCGAAGCCATCATCGTAGCCGAACCCACCCAAGCAAAAGCCGTCCTGGCCCACCGCGGCATCCAGTCCGTATGCATGCACTTCCACGGCCGCGCCGGGCATGCCTCGGCCGAGCAGAAACCCGGCGACAGCGCCTTGCACCAGGCCGTGCAGTGGGGTCATGAGGCCCTGGACTTCGTGGCCGCGCAGGCGGAAAAATCCTTCGGCGGATTGCACGGCCTGCGCTTCAACATCGGCCGCATCGAAGGCGGCATCAAGGCCAATGTGATCGCGCCCGAGGCGGAGCTGCGCTTCAACATGCGCCCGCTGCCGGACATGGGTGCGGAAGAACTGCTGGACGCCTTCCGCAATCTGGCCTTGCCGGGCACGCAACTGGAAGAGACCTTCCGCGGTCCGGCGTTGCCGGCGGGCGACCCGGCGCGCGCGCAGGCACGCCATCGCCAGGCCGAGGCCCTGGCCGGAGAACTGGGCCTGCCGATCGGCCCGGCAGTGGATTTCTGGACCGAGGCGGCCAAGTTTTCCGCGGCCGGCTACACCACTTTCGTGTACGGACCCGGCGACATCGCGCAGGCGCATGCCGCCGACGAGTGGGTGGCGCTGTCCCAGCTCGAAGCCTATGCCGGCTCCCTCCATCGCTTGGTCGACGGGGGACTGGCATGAACACGCCGAGCGAAATGCATACGCGCCAGACCATCGTGCGGCTGTTGTCGGGCATGGGCAGTGCGCGCGAGATCCAGCAGTATCTGAAACGCTTCTCGCAACTCGACGCCAAGCGCTTCGCCGTGGTCAAGGTGGGTGGCGCGGTATTGCGCGACGATCTGGAAGCATTGACCTCCTCGCTGGCCTTCCTGCAGCAGGTGGGCCTGACGCCGGTGGTCGTGCATGGCGCGGGGCCGCAACTGGACGAGGCATTGTCGGCCGCGGGCATCGAGCGGCGCACCGTGGGCGGCCTGCGCGTGACCGGGCCGGAGGCGATGCGCGTGGTCCGGCGGGTGTTCCACCAGCAGAACCTGCGCCTGGTCGAGGCCCTGCATGCCATGGACACGCGCGCCACTTCGGTGGTCACCGGCGTGTTCAACGCCAGTTACCTCGATCGCGAGAACTGCGGCCTGGTGGGCAAGGTGGACAACGTCGACCTGACTCCCATCGACGCCAGCCTGCGCCTGTCGTCCATCCCGATCATCGCCAGTCTGGGCGAGACCCTGGACGGGCAGATCCTCAACATCAACGCCGACTATGCGGCCAACGCCCTGGTGCGCGTGCTCGAGCCGTACAAGATCGTGTTCCTGACCGGCACAGGCGGCCTGCTCGATGCCGAGGGCAACGTCATCGATTCGATCAACCTGCGCACCGAATACGACTACCTGATGGCGCAACCGTGGGTGCACGGCGGCATGCGCCTGAAGCTGGAGCAGGTGGCCGAGCTGCTCGACCAGTTGCCGCTGTCCTCGTCGGTTTCGATCACCAAGCCCTCGCAACTGGCGCGCGAGCTGTTCACCCACAAGGGCTCGGGCACCCTGGTGCGCAAGGGCGAGAAGGTGTTGCGCCACGAGGGCTGGGAGGGCGTCGACCGCGAGCGCCTGCGCGAGCTGATCGAGTCCAGCTTCGGCCGTCGCCTGGTCGAGGATTATTTCGAGCGCGTCACGCCGAACTGCGTCTATGTGAGCGAGAATTACCGTGCCGCCATGGTCATCACCAGGGAAGGCGGGCTGGATTACCTGGACAAGTTCGCGGTGCTGGCCGACGCCCAGGGCGAAGGCCTCGGGCGGGCGGTATGGCTGGCCATGCGCGCCGAGCACCCGCATCTGTTCTGGCGCTCGCGGCATGACAACCGGATCAACAACTTCTACTACATGGAATCCGATGGTTGCCTGAAACGGCCGAAGTGGAAAGTGTTCTGGTACGGCCTGGACGATGACTTCGACACCATTTCCCGCTGCGTCGAGTATTGCCAGACCCACGAGCCTACCTTGATCGGATGACAGGACATGAGCGCATTTCTTTCTCCCGTCACGCTGGAAGGCCGCCA
>CAZMMO010000001.1:4510-47490 GCA_964567365.1 uncultured Rhodanobacteraceae bacterium
TGCGCCATGCCTTCGAGGCGCTGCATTGCATTCGCGTGGAGTTCTGCACCCACTGGCTCAACCAGCGCAGCCGCGCGGCCATCGAGCGACTGGGGGCGAAACAGGACGGGGTGTTGCGCAACCATCGCGTCCTGCCGGACGGCAGTTACCGCGATACCGTGATGTATTCCATCGTCGAAGCGGAATGGCTGGCCGTGAACCATCACCTGACCTTCAAACTGGAGCGGAACGGAAACCCATGAGCGACAAGAAAACCATCGGCATCGTCGGCGCCCGTGGGCACACCGGTGCCGAGCTGATACGCATGATCGCGGTGCATCCCGCGCTGGAACTGGCCTTCGTGTCCTCGCGCGAGCTCGACGGTCAGCGCGTGGCCGAACACAACGACGTCTACACCGGCGACTTGCGCTACGAGAAGCTGGACGCGCAGGCGGTGGCGGACAAGCGTGCCGACGTGGTGATCCTGGCCCTGCCCAACGGCAAGTCGGAGCCTTTCGTCGAAGCCATCGAGGCGGCCCGGCCGGACACGCTGGTGTTGGATCTTTCCGCCGACCACCGCTTCGACGAGGCCTGGTATTACGGCCTGCCGGAGCTGACCCGCGAGCGCTGGCGCGGCGAGAAGCGCATCAGCAACCCCGGCTGCTATGCCACCGCCATCCAGTTGGCGGTCAAGCCGCTCAAGGGCGTGCTGGCTGCGCCGCCGGTCTGCTTCGGTGTCTCGGGATATTCCGGCGCCGGCACTACGCCGTCGGACAAGAACGACCCGGACAAATTGCACGACAACATCATGCCCTATGCACTCATCGGCCACGGCCATGAGCGCGAGGCAGCCTACCGGCTGGGCCTCCCGGTCGAATTCATGCCGCACGTGGCGCCGCATTTCCGCGGCCTGACCGTGACCGTCAACCTGTATCTTTCGCGCACGTTGGACAAGGCCGACGTGGTGCAGCGGTTCCACCGGGCCTATGATCGCGAGCCGTTGGTCAAGGTGCTCGATGACCGGGCGCCCTGGGTCAGCCAGGTCGCGCACCGGCATCACGCCGAGGTGGGCGGATTCACCCTGTCGGCCGACGGCCGGAGACTGGTCGTGGTGGCCACCCTGGACAACCTGCTCAAGGGCGCGGCCACGCAGGCCATGCAGAATATCAATCGTGCGATCGGAGTGGATGAATTCACGGCGATCGAAGAGGCGAGAGACGAGGGGCGAGTAGCGAGGGCGCAAGAATGAAATTCTGCGTGGAGTGCCCATCCCTGGCCCCTCGTCCCTAATCCCTCGACCCGGAGAGCATCATGTCCCAACCCTTATGGCAAAAAAGCGGCATCCGCATCGACGAACGCATCATGCGCTTCATGGCCGGTGACGACGTCGTGCTCGACCGCGAGTTTTTGCTGCACGACATCGCCGCCAGCAAGGCGCACGTCGAGGGTCTGGCGCGCATCGGCGTGGTCGGCCGTGACGAGGAGAAGGACCTGTTGCGCGAACTCGATGCGTTGGCCGAGGATTTCCGGAACGGTGATTTCGTCCTCGACGAACGTTTCGAGGACGGCCATTCGGCCATCGAGGCACGCCTCACCGAGCGCCTGGGCGACACCGGCCGGCGCGTGCATACCGGGCGCAGCCGCAATGACCAGATCCTGGTGGCCATGCGCCTGTGGATGAAGGAGCGGCTGGCCGAGCTGGCCGATGTCTGCGTGCGTATCGCGGAAGTCTGCCTGCGGCGTGCGCGGGACGAATCGCTGCCCTTGCCCGGCTACACCCACCTGCAACGCGCCGTGGTTTCCTCGACATCGATGTGGTTCGCCGGTTTTGCCGAAGGCTTCCTCGACGACGCGCGGCGCGCGCGCGACACGCTGGCCTGGATCGATGCCAATCCCCTGGGCACGGCGGCCGGCTACGGCGTCAACCTGCCGCTGGACCGCGAGTACACCACGCAGGCGCTGGGATTTGCGCGCATGCAGGTGAGCCCCGTCTATGCGCAATTGTCGCGCGGCAAGTTCGAACTGGCGGCGCTCGATGCGCTGGCCTCGGCCGTGTTGGACCTGCGCCGCCTGGCCTGGGACCTGTCGCTGTTCACCACGGCCGAATTCAACTTCGTCCGTCTGCCCGACCAGTACACCACCGGCAGTTCCATCATGCCCAACAAGCGCAATCCGGACGTGGTCGAACTGCTGCGCGCCAGCTATGCCCCGGTGGCCGCGGCGCGCGTGGAGATCGAGCAGTTGTTGTCGCTGCCCTCGGGCTACCAGCGCGACCTGCAGTCGGGCAAGGGCTCGTTGTGGCATGGCTTCTCGCGCGGCCTGCCGGCCCTGGATCTGGTACCGGACCTGTTGCGCGACCTGCAGTGGCAGCCCGCATCCATGGAGGCCGCCATCGAGTCGTCCATGTACGCCACCGACGTTGCCATCGAGCAGGCTGCGGCCGGCGTACCGTTCCGCGACGCCTATCGCGCGGCCGCCGAAGCGGCGGCCGCGGCGGGCGCCGGACGTACGCCGCAACAGAGCCTGGATGCACGGGTGTCGCCGGGTGGAGCGGCGCAGCCAGGGCTTGAAATCCTCGAGGCGCGCCTCAAGGCCTTAGGGAAGCCCTGATTCGATCAGGGCTTCCTGGAGAACTTGTCCGAAGAGCCGCACGACGCGGGTTTCCCCGGTGTTTCGACTTCGCGAAGCTTCGCTTCGCCACGCTCAACACGAACGGTTTCGATATTCATGGGCAGGTTCCTGGGATGAGTGATATTTCATGACCGGAAAGCGAATGACCAATCTACGCAGTTTCAGCGAGCAGGACGTTCCGACCTGGAAGCGCGCCGTCCTCAAGGTGGGCAGCAGCCTGCTGGCGGGCGAGCGCGGCGAGCTGAGCACGCAACAGGTCCTGGGGCTGGCCCAGTTCATCGCTTCCAGCTACGCCGAGGGACGCGAAATCGTGCTGGTCTCTTCCGGTGCGGTCACCGCCGGTCGCATGTTGCTGGCCCAGCATGCCGACGTCGATGCCAGCCATGCCCAGCGCCAGGCCATGGCGGCGCTCGGGCAGACCCAGACCATCGCCCTGTGGCAGCGCCTGTTCGATCGTCCGCTGGCGCAGGTGCTGTTGACCCATGACGACATGCGCAACCGGCGCCGCTATCTCAATGCGCGCGCCACCCTGCAGGAGCTGCTCGGCCACGGCGTGTTGCCGGTGGTCAACGAAAACGACACGGTGGCCGTGGACGAGCTGACCCTGGGCGACAACGACAACCTGGCCGCCATCGTGGCCGGGCTGGTCGATGCCGACCTGCTGCTGATCGCGACCGACATCGACGGCCTGTATTCGGCCAATCCGCGCAGCAACCCGAATGCCGAGCCCATCAACGAGGTCATTGAACTCACGCCCGAGATCATGGCCATGGCCTCCGGCGCCGGCAGCAGCCACGGTACCGGCGGCATGCGCACCAAGCTGGAGGCGGCGCGCAAGGCCGCCGACGCGGGCATCGACACCATCCTGTTCAACGGTCGCGATGCCGACATCGCGCGTCTGCTCTCGCACGGCAAGGTGCGCGGGACGCGTTTGCGCAGCACCCACTCCCGGCTGCAGGCGCGCAAGTACTGGTTGCGGCACACGCCGTCCATGCCCGGCTGCATCCGCGTCGACGCCGGCGCGGCCCGGGCCCTGTGCAAGGGCGGCGCCTCGCTGCTGCCCACCGGCATCGTCAGCGTGGAGGGCGAGTTCCAGCGCGGCGACATGGTCGAGATCGTCGACGCCGCCAACGAGCTTTGCATCGCCCGCGGCATCGTCCAGTACGGTGCCGCCGAAATCAAGATCATCCACGGTTGTCACAGCAACGAGATCGAGCAGCATCTCGGCTACAGCTACGGCGGCAACGTCATCCACCGCGATGACCTGGTCACTGTCGGCGACAACCTCGACCCGACGACCGACAAGGGAGTCCCAACCCATGACTGAGTCCGTGCGCGAGATCGCGCTCCAATGCAAACAGGCCGCCACGGCGGTGGCCGAACTGGACACGCGCGAGAAGAACGCGCTGCTCCAATCCATGGCCGATGCCCTCGAGGCCGGCCGCGACCAGGTGTTGGCGGCCAATGCCGAGGACGTCCGGGCCGCGCGCGAGGCGAAGGTCGAGGAGGCTTTCATCGACCGCCTCGCGCTCGACGAGAAGCGCCTCAAGGGCGTGGCCGACGCCCTGCGTTTCGTCGCCGGCCTGCCCGATCCGGTGGGGCAGGTGACGCGCAGCGAAACCTCCGACAAGGGCTTCACCATCGAGCGCGTGCGCGTGCCGTTGGGTGTCATCGCGATGATCTACGAGGCGCGCCCCAACGTCACCGCGGACGCCGCCGCGTTGTGCCTGAAGGCCGGCAACGGCGTCATCCTGCGCGGCGGCTCCAAGGCCGTGCGCTCCAACCGGGCCATTGCCGCCTGCCTGCACAAGGCATTGGCCGATGCGGGCCTGTCCGAGCATGCCGTGGTGTTGCTGGACGACCTCAGCCGCGAGGCGATGCTGGAGCTGATGCAGCTTTCGGACATCGTCGACCTGGTCATCCCGCGCGGGGGCGAGGGCCTGATCCGCTTCGTCACCGAGCACGCGCGCGTGCCGGTCATCAAGCACTACAAGGGCGTCTGCCACCTGTACGTGGATGCGGCCGCGGACCTGGACAAGGCCGTCGACCTGGCCGTGGACGGCAAGTGCTCGCGCCCGGCGGCCTGCAACGCGCTGGAGAACCTGCTGGTGCACGCCGACGTGGCCGAAAGCTTTCTTCCGTGTGTGGCCAAGGCATTGCGGGATCGCGGCGTCGAGCTTCTGGGCGACGAGCGTTCGCGCGCCATCGTCGCCGACATGGCGCCGGCCACGGAAGAAGATTACGACACCGAGTTCCTGGCCCTGAAGCTGGCCGTGCGCGTGGTCGACGATCTCGACCAGGCCATCGCCCATATTCGTCGCTACGGCTCCGACCATACCGAGGTCATCGCCACCGAGGACGCGGCCGTGGCCGACCGCTTCGTGCATGCGCTGCGCTCGGCCGTGGTCATGGTCAACACTTCCTCGCGTTTCAGCGACGGCGGCGAGCTGGGCCTGGGCGCGGAAATCGGCATCTCGACCACGCGCCTGCATTCCTACGGGCCCATGGGGCTGGAGGCGCTCACCATCGAGCGTTTCGTCCTGCGCGGCCACGGCGAGGTCCGCCATCCCGAAAGCCGCACGACCGGCCTGTAGGAGCGCACCCGGGCGCGACGGCATTGGCGCTCAATGAGCTTCGAGCCTGTCGCGCCCGGGTGCGCTCCTACGGGGATTGTCCGGGATCGGGGGCAACGTTGTTGCCCCGTTTCCCGCTTTGCCGCTGTCAATACCCGGCCGCCGCTCCCGCCGGCCGGCGACGGTCGTTGGCGCCTTCGATCAAGCCGGTATTCGGATTGAACAGGATGGCCTCGTCGGCGCCGATGGAACGACGCTGCTTGAAGGTGTAGCCCATCGCCTCGAGCTTGGACTTGGTCTGCGCGGTGATGCGGCCCGGCTCGATGTAGACCACGTCCGGATACCACTGCATGTGCAGGCGCGGAGCGTTGATGGCCTGCTGCAGGTTCATGCCGAAGTCGAGCACGTTGACGATCGACTCCATCGTGGTCGAGATGATGGTGGCGCTGCCCGGGCTGCCGGTGAGCATGAACGGCTTGCCGTCCTTCATCACGATGGTCGGCGTCATCGAGCTCAGCGGACGCTTGCCCGGCTCGACCTGGTCGGCCTTGCCCTGCACCAGGCCGGCCCCGTTGGAGGCGCCCGGCTTGGCGGTGAAGTCGTCCATCTCGTTGTTGAGGTAGAAGCCGGTGTTGCCGGCCATCTGCTTGATGCCGAACAGGTAGTTGATGGTATAGGTGGTGGCCACCGCGTTGCCGTACTTGTCCACCACCGAGTAATGCGTGGTGTGGTGTCCTTCCTTGGCCGACAGGAAGCTGTGGATGTCCGAGGACGGCGTGGCCTTGTCCGGCTCGATGGTGGCGCGGCGCTGGTCGGCGTGCGCGGCCGAGAGCAGCTTGTCCAGCGGATTGTGCACGAAGTCCGGGTCGCCCAGGTAGGTGTTGCGGTCGGCAAAGGCGCGGCGCTCGGCCTCGACGATGTAATGCACGGCCTTGACCGAACCGTAGCCCCACTGGCCCAGCGGATAGGGCTTGAGGATGTTCAGGATCATGCACAGCGTGGTGCCGCCGGAACTGGGGGGCGGCGCGGAGAGGATGGTGTAGCCGTGGTACTGGCACTGGATGGGCTTCATCCACTCCACGTTGTAGTTGGCGAAGTCCTTCATCGACAGGATGCCGCCGTTGGCGTCGCTGGCCTTGACGATGGCCTTGGCGATCGAACCCTTGTAGAACGCGTCGGTGCCGCCCTTGGCGATCTTCTCCAGCGAGTTGGCCAGGTCGGTCTGCACCAGGCGTTCGCCGGCCTTCCAGGGTTTGCCGTCGTGGCCGAAGACGGCCGCCGAATGCGGATACTTGTTGAGCGCCTTCAGATCGCGGTTGATGATGTCGGCGTCACCCTGCTTGAGGATGTAGCCGTCGCGGGCCAGCTTGATGGCCGGAGCGATGACCTGCGCCAGGCTCATGGTGCCGTATTTCTTCAGGGCCGTGTTCAGGCCCATCACCGTGCCGGGAACCCCCACGCCCAGGTAGGTGCCGGTGCTGCGGCCCTTGACCACGTTGCCGTCCTTGTCCAGGAACATGTCGGTGGTGGCTTTCAGCGGCGCCTTCTCGCGGAAGTTCAGGAACAGGTTCTTGCCGTTGGCCAGGTGGATGGTCATGAAGCCGCCGCCGCCGATGTTGCCGCAGCACGGTTGCGTCACGGCCAGGGCATAACCCACGGCGACCGCCGCGTCGATGGCGTTGCCGCCGGCCTTGAGAATCTGCAGGCCCGCCTGTGTGGCCAGGTGCTGGTCTGACACCACCATGGCGTGCTTGGCGGTGACCGGCTGGGCCTGGCGCAGGGCGGCCTGGGTGGCTTCGGGCGCGTGCGCGATGGCGGGGTTGCCGGCCAGGACGTTGCGGTTGTCGTCCATGCCGGTGGCGGCCACGGTACTGGCCGGGGCGGCCGCGCTGGCCGGAGCGGTCGGGGTCTGTGCCTTGTCGGTCGGGCTCTGGCCGCTGCAGGCACTGAGACCAAGCATGACCAGGGCCGAGACCAGCAGGGGGCGTTGCCACCAGTGGCTGCCGGGATGCACGAAGGTCGGCCGGGGCGGGGCGGCGAGGGGCCGCGGATGGAGATTGTCGGTCATGTTCACTCCGGATTGGGTAATGAGCGTGATTGCGGTCGGTGAGTGTCGTCCACGAAAAAAGGGGGACCGGCATGGCTTCTGTGGATCGATGCCATGCCAGTCCGCCGAGGGGAATGCTTCAACCGCCCCAGAATCCCGGGGACGGCGGGTAGATCAGTCCATCGCGCAGGTGAACCCCGTCGGGATGGTCTTCGCGCATCCAGAACGGGCCGTCGAGGTCGACGAAGGCGGCTTCACGGGCCACTTCCATGGCCGGCACGATGCTCAGCGAGGAGCCCAGCATGCAACCGACCATGATCTGGAAACCTTCCGCGCGCGCGGCGTGCAACAGGCGCCAGGCCTCGGTCAGGCCGCCGGTCTTGTCGAGCTTGATGTTGACGGCCTGGTAGAGGCCGCGCAGCCGGGGCAGGTCGCTGGTCGTGTGGCAGGCCTCGTCAGCGCATATGGGAATGGGACCGGAATAATCGGCCAAGTCCCCATCCGCATGGGCGGGCAACGGCTGCTCGACCAGGTCGATGCGGTTTTCCACCAGCACGGGTTCCATCTTGCGCAGGGTCTCGATATCCCAGGCCTCGTTGGCGTCGACGATGATGCGGGCCTTGGGCGCGGCATTGCGCACGGCCTCGATGCGCTCGACGGCCTGCTCGCCGTCGATCTTGATCTTGATCAGCTTCTGCTGGTCGCTGATGCGTGCCGTGGCCTTGCCCATCTCTTCCGGAGTGTCGATGCTGATCGTGAACGCGGTGATGATGGGCTGGTGGGCCGGGCGCGCCAGCCGCGTCCACACGGGGACGGACGTGAGCCGCGACTCGAGGTCCCACAGGGCGTTGTCCAGGGCGTTGCGCGCGGCTCCGGCGGGAAGTTGCGTCTGCAGTTCGTCGCGGCCCATGCCGGCACACAGTTTTTCGCGCACCGATTCCATCTGCTCGAGGACGGATTCCACGGATTCGCCGTAATGCTTGTAGGGAACCGATTCCCCGCGCCCCGTCTTGCCGTCCTGGGACAGGTCGACGGCGATCACTTCCGCGGTATTCCGGGATCCGCGGGAGATGCGAAAGGGCGCGTTGAGGGGCAGGGTGAGATGTTGGATGTTCAGTTCGCGAAGCATGAGATCAGGTTGTCCACAATGGAATCGACGCCCATGGATACTGGGTCCTGGCACGGGAGCCCGAGCCTGTCACTGATTTCATCACAAGTTGCCTGCACTTTGTCGGCCGGCACGCTGGAAGTATTGAGTGCGACACCGACGGCCCGGACTGCGGGATTGGTCAGGCGGGCGTGGGCGAGATTGGCCTCCAGGCAGGTTTTCAGGTCCGGCATGGGACGGCCCGGAAGCCCGCGCATGTGCGGACGGGTGGGCTCGTGGCAGAACACCAG
Source organism: uncultured Rhodanobacteraceae bacterium (assembly GCA_964567365.1). GTDB lineage: Bacteria > Pseudomonadota > Gammaproteobacteria > Xanthomonadales > Rhodanobacteraceae > Oleiagrimonas. The sequence continues at coordinate 13,139 of CAZMMO010000001.1, forward strand.
GGCGTCGGGTTGCGCACCGTGCAGCAGGCCGAGCGAGACTCCGGCGAAGGAGGGATGGAACAGCGAACCCTGGCCTTCGATGATGTCCCAGCCGCCATCTTCGCGGTCCGGGGAAATGCGTTCGGCTGCGCCGGAGATGAAGTCGGCGATCACCGAATCGATGGGAATGCCGCCGCCGGCAACGAAGATGCCGGTCTGGCCGGTGGCGCGGAAATCCGCGGCCAGCCCGCGCTCGCGCATGGCGTGTTCGAGCGCGAGCGAGGTGTACATCTTGCCGACCGAGCAATCGGTCCCCACGGTGAGAATACGCTTGCCGGCACGCTTGTTCCCTTTGCCGACCTTCAGGTCGCGCGGAGGGATGCGGGCGTCGAACAGGGTGCGCCCGTTGTATTTGGCAGCCGCCACGATATTGGGGTTTTCACACAATTTCTGGTGCAGGCCCGAAACCACGTTCAAGCCGGCATCGAGCGCGGCCACGACATCGGCCACGACTTCGGAGGCCATCATGCCCCCGGCGCTCGCGGTACCCAGCATCATGGTGTCGGCGCCGGCGGCCTTGGCCTGCTTCACGTCCATGTCGGGCAGGTTCAGTGTCAATTTGCACTCGGGATGCCGAAGCTGGCCAAGACACCATTGCGGACGCCAGTAGGCGACGCCCCTGGCCGTCTTGATGTCGAGTTGGTCAACGGCCCGGCCCAGATACAGGAGGTAGGGCGGACTCCATTGGCCGTGGACGGATTCTTCGCCAGGGTTTGACATGAAATCGCTACTCCAATTCTTCTTCGAAGGTCATGTATCAGCAAAGGGGAATGGATGACATCCCGGTCGATCGCCTGGCAGGCGAAGGAAGGTGATTTCGAACAGGGTCGGACGCAGACACACGCCGCCCGACCCGGCCCACCAGGGCCCGGTGATCCCCTGAGACGACCCAAGCGAGCATAGTCACTGGCGAGCCCGTATCGCCAATGAAAAGATCGGTACGTGTCATAACTGTGAGTTGTGGGTGTCCCGGTGGGATTTACACTCGTGGATCTTCCCGTGGTTTTTCCCGTTTTTTCGTGACTTGCGGAAGGTTCTGCAGGTCTGCCCACGACGGAATTCGTCCGCGCGCATGACGATCCGTCATGCGCGCTCGCGGTTTTCCTTCGAGGAGAGCCGGAGCCTGGAAGGGCATCCGGACCGGGTTTGCCTGTGCGACATCAGGCGGCGTGACGCCTGGCCGCAACGTGCGCGGAGGACCGTATCGGCGGAATTCGTGCCCGCACAACCCACGGTTATGCCTCGTGCCGATCTTTTCATTGGATGCTTGCTTCGGGTTGTGGCTACTCTCGACTTCGCTTCGGCCCGGGGGGCAGGTGCCGGGGAGGGCTTCGATGGAAAGGCGTTGATGCCCCACCGTGTAGGAGCGCACCCGGGCGCGACAGGCTTGAAGCGCATGGAACGCTGATGCCGTCGCGCCCGGGTGCGCTCCTACAGCAACGGATTGCGTCGCACGATGAGCCGCTGCCGCTGCCGGCGCGGATGTCGGGATGCCTCGGCCATTCTATCTTTTACTCAAACAGCGTGGATTCGATCTTGAGCCAACCAGCCCAACCCGCTTCATCGCACGCCTCGACCGTGCAGGCTTCCGACCAGCCCGGCATGGTGCGTGCGGTCGGCCGCTGGCAGCTGGTCGGCCTGTCCGTCAACGATGTGATCGGCAGCGGTATCTTTCTGCTGCCGGCCGCCGCCGCCGCCCTGCTGGGTCCGGCCAGCCTGTGGGCGGTATTGCTGGCGGGCCTGGCCGTGAGCCTGCTGGTGATGTGCTACGCCCAGGCCGCAAGTTTCTTCGACCAGCCCGGGGGCAGTTACCTGTACGTGCGCGAGGCATTCGGCAAGCTTGCCGGTTTCGAAGTGGGCTGGATGCTGCTGCTTACCCGCATCTTCAGCGCGGCGGCACTGAGCAACGGCCTGGCCGAGGCGGTGACGCATTTCTGGCCGACGGCCGACAGCGGCATCATTCGCGTGGCGATCGTGGTGGTGTCCCTGGTGGTGCTGATCTGGATCAACGTGATCGGCGTGCGCGCGGCCGCGCGCGCGGGCGTGTTCCTGACCATCGCCAAGTTGTTGCCGTTGGCCATGTTCATCGTCATCGGCGCGTTCTTCGTGGACATGGCCCAGGCCTCGCCGCTGGCTTCGGGTTCCCTTCCCGTGCAGGACCTGGCCAAGGGCGCCTTGTTGCTGTTGTTTGCCTTTGCCGGTTTCGAGAACATGCCGACGGCCGCGGGCGAGTACAACAATCCCCGCCGCGACGTCCCGTTCGCGATGATGATGATGATCATCATCGTCACGGTGACCTACGTGGGCGTGCAGTGGGTGGCCCTGGGCACCTTGCCGGGGCTGGCCGAATCGAGCACGCCGCTGGCCGATGCCGCGGGACGCTTCGGCGGCACCTGGCTGGCGGCGGTGCTGACCATCGGCGCGGCGGTGTCGATGCTGGGCACCAACAGCAATTCGATCATGTTCGGCCCGCGGTACCTGCTGGCGCTGGCCAACGACGGCTACGGCCCGAAGGTCCTGACGCGCATCCACCCGCGTTACCGCACGCCGGCCGTGGCCATCCTCGTCGTCGGCGCGGTGGCCATTGCCATCGCCTTGTCCGGTTCGTTCGTGCAGTTGGCCCTGCTGTCGGTGGTGGCCCGTCTGGTTGCCTATGTGGCCGTTTCGGGCTCGGTGCTGGTGTTGCGCAAGCGCCTCGGTGGACGTGAGGACGCGCTGCGACTGGTGGGCGGGCCGGTAATCCCGATTGCGGCGACGGTCCTCTCCCTGGCCTTGTTGACCAGCGCCGGGGCCAGCAACCTTGTGGCGGCGGCGATTGCGCTGTTCGTCGGGGCACTGATCTACTTTTTCTGGCGCCGGCCGCGGTAATGTCCGCCGGCGCCCGGCTTGCCTCTGGCATGTATCGGGCAGGGACTCGTGGTCCCGCCTCCCCCGTAGGAGCGCACCCGGGTGCGACAGCATCCGCATTCAATGAGCCTCGAGGCCGTCGCGCCCGGGTGCGCTCCTACGAAAAGCGGGTCCGCTCGGGATCTCCGCATCTGACGCAACCTCGTGATGTGGACGGCCTTGAAGCTGTCATGGACACCTACAACCTGAGGTTATGCCATGCCGTCATCTTTTCATTGGCCTTTTGCCTCCGATTGTTACTAACTTGTATCTTAAGGTTCCGTAAAATTCCGGGCGCATACCGGTGGGGGCGGAATCCGGATTGAAAGCCATGCGGATCGGGGATTGCCGAATCGGCGGTTGCCGTAACCAAACGTTGTTTTGTTGCCAACGATGTTTCCAAGGGGATCCAACATGAACAGAAATTCGCGTCGACTGGCCTTTTCCTTGCTGGCCATGTCGGTATCACTGGCGCTGGCCGGTACTGCGGTTGCGCAGGATGCCGGCACGACCAGCCAACAGGAAAATACCGGTCAGCAAAAATCCACCCAGGCGACCGAGCTGTCCACGATCATCGTGACCGGTACCCGCGTGGGCAATCGCACGCAGGCCGAATCGCTCACGCCGATCGACGTGATTCCAACCAAGGTGCTGAACCAGTCCGGTGCGGTAACCCTGGGCAAGGCACTGGATCGCACGGTGCCTTCCCTGAATTTCCCGCTGGCGCCGGCCTCGGACACCTTCGCTTTCGCGCGTCCCTTCGAGATGCGCGGCCTGTCCAGCGACGAGGTGCTGGTGCTGGTAGACGGCAAGCGCTGGCACGCCGGGGCCCTCATGCTGACGCTGGGCCAGGTGGGCCAGGGTTCGCAGGGCGTGAACCTCAACACCATCCCGATGGGCGCCATCGACCACATCGAGGTGCTGCGTGACGGCGCTTCGGCACAGTACGGTTCCGACGCCATCGCCGGCGTCATCAACATCATCCTGAAGAAGGGACCGCATGGCGGCGGCGTGTCGGCCATGGGCGGCAGGTATACGGCCGGCGACGGCAACACCTACAAGCTCAACGGCAACTTCGGCATTCCGCTGGGTGGCGACAAGGGCTGGCTGCGCCTGTCCGCGACGCAGCAGAACCAGAGCCCCACCAACCGCGCCGGCCTGGACAATCGCCCGGGTTTTGCCAAGCTGGGCAGGAAGTTCCAGTTCGGCATCCCGGCCACCCGCAACCACAACATGTTCCTGGACTGGCAGTACGACTTCACGCCGAACGTGAGCCTGTACGGGTATGGCCACTACGGCGTGCTGGTGGGTGAACCGCGCGGTTTCTATCGCTACGGGTCCAAGGCCCCGATACCGAAAAACGACCTGATGCAGTATATCTTCCCGGACGGGGAGGGCTTTCTGCCGAGGGAGCATGGCGTGTCCAGGGACAAGGCCCTGGTCGTCGGCCTGCAAGGGCATACGGACAATGGCTGGCGTTGGGACGTAAGTGCCAACTGGGGCGCCAACCGGGTGTCCTACGGCACGTTCAATTCCATCAACTTCGCGTTCTGGAACGATTTTGGCTACAGCCCCAGGGACATGCACGATGGCACCCTGACCAACTCGCAAAGCACGTTGGACATCGATCTTTCCAAGACCCTGGGCGACAACTGGACGCTGTCCTTCGGCGCGCAGTACCTGCGCCAGGAATACAAGATCGTGGCCGGCGACCTTGCCTCCTGGTACGTTGGCACCTCGGGCATCACCGGCGCCGCCCAGGGCTTTGCCGGCTGGGGTCCGGAGGACGCCAGCGACAATGCGCGACATGACGTTGCCGAGTATGTGCAGCTGGAAGGCAACCTCACCGACAAGTTCAGTACCTCCCTGGCGGTGCGTCACGAGGACTATTCGGACTTCGGCACCAACACGTCCTACGCCGTGTCCGGCCGCTACCAGTTCACCGATGCCTTCGCCTTGCGCGGAACGTATTCGACCGGCTTCCGCGCGCCCGGCCTGGGACAGCAGCATGCCTCGGTGACCACGTCCGTGTCCTATCCCGAAGGCAACTCGCTGGGTCTGCCCGAAGGCATCTACCTGCGCGGCCTGGTGCCGGTGAGCAACAATCTTGCCCAGCTGCTGGGCAGCGAGCCGTTGAAGCCGGAAACTTCGCGCAGCGCCACCGCGGGCATTGTGTGGAACCCGACCGATTCGTTCACCGGTACCTTCGACGTGTACGACATCACCCTGAACAACCGCATCCTGATGTCCAGCTCGATGTCCCTGGTGGCGCCTTCGGTCAAGAGCTACCTGGCGGCCAATGGCGTGGTCAATGCCGAATACGTGGCCCTGGCCTACTTCACCAACGCCACGCAGTTGCGCATCCAGGGCGCCGGCATCGTGGCCAATTACCACAAGGATTTCGACAACGGCGGGTCGCTGCAGTCGACCCTTTCCTACAGCTACCACAAGAACAAGGTCACCCGGGTCCGTCCCAATCCGCCGGTGCTCGACGCGCTGGGCGACATCGGCTTCCAGCGCATCACGCGCAGCCAGAAGAAGGGACTGCTGGCCGACGAGATGCCGCGTTCGAAGGTGATCTGGACCAACACCTACAACCAGGGCCACTGGGGCTTCACCTTCACCGCGACGCGGTACGGGCGGTACACCTCCTACAGCTCGACCAGCTATATCTACGACATCGTGTATCCGCACAAGTGGATCTTCAACGGCGCCGTGGATTATTACCATGACCGCTGGACGTTTACCCTGGGCATGGACAACCTGTTCGACACGTATCCGATGAAGACGCCGGAGAGTGACAATTTCCACGGCATCTTCCCGTATTCGTCCAGCTCGCCGTTCGGTTTCGAAGGCGGCTACTACTACGGAAAGGTTGCCTACCGTTGGTAAATCATTTGTGCAACACTCCGTGTTGACCCGAACCCCGGGTGCAATGGCGTAAGCGAGTCGACGTCGTTGTTCCCGGGGTTTTTCATGTGCCGTGTCCGCCGTGGGCGGGCGTCGTTTCCATTCCACCGCCACGGTTTTTATCTTGAGTCGATCCAGCATTCCGTCCTCGTCCGGTTCTTCTTCCGCGGAGGCCTCGCCCATGTCCGAGCAACCCGGCGTATTGCGTGCGGTCGGACGCTGGCAACTGGTCGGCCTGTCCGTCAACGATGTCATCGGCAGCGGCATCTTCCTGTTGCCGGCGACGGCGGCGGCACTACTGGGGCCGGCCAGCCTGTGGGCCGTGCTGCTGGCTGGAATCGCCGTAAGCCTGCTGGTGCTGTGTTACTCGCAGGCGGCCAGCTTCTACGACAAGCCCGGTGGCAGCTATCTGTATGCCCGCGAGGCTTTCGGCCCCTTCATCGGTTTCGAGGTCGGCTGGATGCTGCTGCTCACGCGCATCGCCAGCGCGGCGGCACTCAGCAACGGCCTGGCCGAGGCGGTGACGCATTTCTGGCCGTCGGCGGCCTCCGGAGGCATACGCATACTGATCGTGGCCGGCTCGCTGGCGCTGCTGACCGGGATCAACGTCGTCGGCGTGCGCGCCGCGGCGCGCACCGCCGTGTTCCTGGCCGTCGCCAAGCTGGTGCCCCTGGCCATGTTCATCGCCATCGGCGCGTTTTTCGTGGACATGTCGCAGGCCTCGCCGCTGGCGGTGGGCGCTATTCCCATGCATGACCTGGGCAAGGGAGCGTTGCTGCTGCTGTTTGCCTATGCCGGTTTCGAGAACATGCCCACGGCCGCCGGCGAGTATCTCAATCCGAAGCGCGACGTGCCGTTCGCGATGATCACCATGATCGTCATCGTCACCCTGGTTTACGTGGGCGTGCAGTGGGTGGCGCTGGGCACCTTGCCGGGGCTGGCTCATTCGATCACGCCGCTGGCCGACGCCTCGGCGAAATTCGGCGGCACCTGGCTGGCGCTGGTGCTGACCATCGGCGCGTCCGTGTCGATCCTGGGCACCAACAGCAACACCATCATGTTCGGGCCGCGTTATCTGCTGGCGCTTGCCGACGACGGCTACGGCCCGGCCTTCATGACGCGCATCCACCCGCGCTTCCGCACGCCGGCCGTGGCCGTGATCTTCGTCGGCGCGGTTTCGTTGGCGCTGGCGTTGACCGGCACCTTCGTGCAGTTGGCCCTGTTGTCCATGATCGCGCGCCTGGCCGGTTATCTGGGCACCTCCACTTCGGTGCTGGTATTGCGCAAGCGCCACGGCCATCGCAAGGACGCCCTGCACCTGCCCGGCGGCCCGACGATCCCGATTGCCGCAACCGTGCTCACCCTTGCCCTGCTGGCCAGCGCCGGACCGGCCAACCTGCTGGCGGGCCTGATCGCCCTGGTCATCGGATGGGTGATCTACCGGTTCTGGCGTCGGCCGGTTTGATCCCAGGTTACGGGTTTCCGCATGTGTGGGTGGCATCCACTCGCAGAGGGTGTCATTTCGGCACCCCCTGCTCGGAAATTCCTCTGCTTGCGAGGCCCGTGTAAACCACACCGAAATTCCGATATGGCTCATTCATTTCGGGACGGAATGAATATCATCCTTGTCGGATTTGCAAATGCCGATGTTCCCTGCATAGCTGGTGGTTATGCGGGGTGTCCCTTTTTCTATTGGCAACGAGTGTGAAACGTCTGTTAGGGTCCACGGTGTGCCTTGACAACACGTGAGTGCCGGATTGGGACACAAAACCATCTCGTCGATATGACGGGGCTTTTCCAGCCGTGAATATCCATGTCGCTTGCCTTGCGCGGCGATATGTCCTGGCAGCACCCGATACATTCGGGACGAGCGGATTTTGGCTCCATCCGGTCTGGCGGTGAAAGCAGGGCGCTTCCCTGAACTGGAAGTGTAAGGCGCTTCATTATCCGGAGGATACGCGGCATGAGCAAAACTCTTTTCCCCGTAGTTTCTCGCAAGCGCGGAACAAGGCATACCGCGCTGGCATTGGCTATCAGCGCATCGATTGCCTTGGCGTGGGGCGGCGTGGTTCATGCGCAGGCAGTCAACGGAACCATTCATGGCAAGGTCCCGGCCGGTCCCGACGAGGCCGTGCGAATTACCAATGGTGCGGGTTACGACCGCACGATTCCGGTGGAACCGACCGGTAACTACTCCGTGATTCTGCCGGTGGGAACCTATACGGTCACGCTGTTGCAGAATGGCGCCGTGGTGCAAAGCCGGGCCGGCGTGGCCACGGTGGCGGGCGGCTCGGTGGCGGTCAACTTCTTTTCGAGCGGGGCGGATGCAACCGAACTTTCCGGAGTGGTCGTTTCGTCCTCCTCGATACCCGTGATCGACGTGCGGTCCACGCAGCAGGTCACGACGTTCACCGCCGAGCAGATTCATCGCCTGCCGTTGGGCCGGTCCGCCGAAGGTATTGCCCTGATGTCGCCTGGCGTCAATGCAGGCTCGGATGCATTGATCGGGGGCCCGCTGGGATCGTCCGTGGTCACGTTCGGCGGCGCCACCACGGCCGAGAACGCGTATTACCTCGATGGCATGAACACCACGTTTGCATTGAACGGGCAGGGCGGCATCAGCCTTCCGTTCGACGCCATTGCCCAGCAGCAGACTTTCATCAGCGGATACGGCGCCAAGTACGGACGCTCCATCGGCGGCGTCATCAGCCAGATCGGCAAGAGCGGCACGAACGAATGGCATTTCGGAGTTCGTGGCGTATGGCAGATGCCGGACTGGAGGAGCAAAAAGAAAAACACGTACTGGGCAAACCCGTACTGGAACAATGCCGGGCAGCAGGTGGGGGACCTGATGACCTGGAACCAGGATGACCGGTTCATGCGTCATGTCTACGATGCTTACCTGAGCGGTCCACTCATCCGGGACAAGTTGTTCCTTTACGTCGGGCTGGAGAAGGAAAATACCAGCAACCACGGCGTGGGCTCGAAATCGAGCGCGACCATGAGCAGCACCCAGGCGCATTACCCGAAGACATACGTCAAGCTGAACTGGAACATCAACAGCAACAACACGCTCGCGGTGACCGCATTGCAGAGCCAGGAAAAATACTGGACAAAGCGGTACGAGTACGACTACGACCGGTTCCAGCCGGGGGACTTCATCGGCATCCCGCGGCTGGAGAAAACCTCTTTCGTGATGTGGGTGGCCAATTACACCTCCTACATCACCGATGACCTGACCGTGCATGCGATGTTCGGCAAGCAGCGTGGCCGGTTCTATTCCTACCAGCCGCCGTACCCCGGGTTCGATCCGGATCTGGCCTACGTGACCGGATTGTCCTTGCAGAATCCTGCATACGTACCTCCCGGCGGCGCCCACAGCACGCAGTTGAATTCATCCAAGTCGTTCCCCGGCCACAACACTTCGGTCACGAATTACCGTCTGGATTTCGATTACCGCCTGGGAAATCACGACATCAAGTTCGGCATCGACAACATCAATGCGGTCGACCGGGGCGACGGCTCGGTCAACACCGGGCCCGGGTATTACTGGAGTTATGGCCACATGGATCCGGACAAGCCCATCATGCCGAGCCCGGATCCGAGCATCCCACCGTATGTGGGGCCGCCCAATTCCAACCCCGATGGCGTGGACGGTTACTACGTGCAGCGGCACGTGAGCCAGAGCATTGCCAATGTGCGGGTTACCCAGCGCGCCCAGTACGTTGTCGACGATTGGCAGGTTACCCCCAACCTGCTGCTGAATCTGGGTTTGCGCAACGACCAGTTCACCAACTACAACGCCGGTGGTGTTCCGTATATCAGTCTGACGAAGCCGCAGTGGTCGCCGCGCCTGGGCTTCAGCTGGGATGTGCACGGAGATTCCTCGCTGAAAATCTTCGGCAACGCCGGCCGCTATTACCTGGCATTGCCGCTTTCGGTTGCCCTGTCCATCGGCAACCCGGTGGTCAATGCGGGCTTGTACGGCACCTACTCGGGCATCGACCAGGAAACCGGCGCGCCGATCGGCTTCCAGCCGCTTCCCCAGAACCCTTCGACGGGGGTGTCGATCGATAGTGAATACGGGCAACCCAAGGACCCACGTGCATCTACCTCCCAGAACATCAAGGCGGAGTTCTCCGACAACTACGTGCTTGGATTGCAGAAAGCCTTCCAGATGATGGGGTCGGAATGGGTCTTTTCGGCCACTGCGACTTACCAGAGGCTCAACCGGATCATCGACGACTACGCCGACATCCACAGGGAATGCGATGCCGGGCGGCGGCAGGGGCTGGACTGGCTGACCCCGCAGGCGTGCTCGCAGTATGCCCAGAGTCTCATGCTGATCAACCCGGGTGAGGACCAGGTGATCATGATGAAGGGCCCTGACGGCAAGCTCCACAAAATGAACTTCACGGCTGAGGATCAGGGTTTTCCGATGCGCCCGAAACGCCGCTACTACGCGCTCGACCTTTCGCTGACCCACGAGTGGGACGGCAAGTGGTACGGCAAGGTCGACTACGTGTTTTCCCGGTTGTATGGCAACGAGGAAGGACCGGTGTCGGCGGCTTATCATCAGAGCGGATCCTACGAGTCGCTCACCACGGCGTGGGATTTTCCGGAAAGGATGGACAACTCGAACGGCGTGCTTTCCGGACACCATGCGCATACGCTGAAGGCATTCGGCTCCTATGCAATCACTCCGGAATGGATGGTCGGCGGCAATTTCACGGTCCAGTCCGGCCGGCCCCTGATGTGTTTCGGGTATTACGGGCCGGACATGGTCGCCTTGCACGGGTCGATGTCTTACCACTGGTGCAATGGCAAGCCGGCTCCGCCGGGGTCGCAGGGCTATACGCCATGGACACACACGCTTGATCTGAACGTGCGCTACACACCTGCGTGGGCCGATCACAAATTGCGTTTGAAGCTCACGGCGTTCAATGTCATGAACAAGCAGACCTGGATCCTGCGCAACGAATATTTCGGCTCGCCCGCTTCGCCGAATTCGACGTGGAAGTACATACAGGCACGGACTTCCCCGCGGACGTTCATGTTTACCGCTTCCTACGAGTATTGAGCGGATTGCCAATCGAGAGCTGGCGTCACGAGGGCGGAATCAGGTCGTGCGGCCTGGTTCCGTCCTGGTGGGTCCCTGGAACTCCCGGTGCGGAAGTGGCAAGCATGTGAGTGCATGTATGACAGGCGGGTTCGGAGCGGCGTCATGCTGTCGCTGCCATGTTATGGGCTGTCATTTTGTCTTATTTTTATACAAAGGGACTCGCTTGTGACGGATGTGTGAAAACGCAAACGGCATAAGAAGGTTCTTGCGCATAGCTTGCAGTTATGCGAGATGCGGTTTATTTCATTGGAATGCCGTATCAAGAATGCATTACCATGACATAAAGTGTAAGTAAACTTGAATCATTCAGGCTCTTAATTGTGTGCAATCACAGAGTGGGGAAATGGTAATGAGTGATACGGTTTTTCGGTTTTGTGGAATACGTCGTCTTTTAAGTGGTTCAATCATCATGGCGCTCGCTTTTCCGGCCTTGGCATTTGGCCAGGCCAATGCGGACAGCCAACAGAACAAGGTTCAGAATCTGTCGGCGGTAACGGTAACGGGATCGCATATTCCCCGCACCGACCTCGTGACGTCCCAGCCCGTGTTGAACATCTCCCATCAGGAGATCGAAAACAGCGGAATCAAGACCGTCGGCCAGTTTCTCGACAACATGACTTCCGTAGGATTCGTGGAAGGATCCGTATCCGGCGCATGGTCCGGTGACGGCTCCGAACGAGTCGATCTGCGCTATCTGGGCGCCAACCGTCTGCTTGTCCTGCTCAACGGGAAACGCGTGCCGTCGAGCTTCGGCGGCACGGTCGACATGAACCAGATCCCGATTTCCATCGTCGATCGTATCGAGATCCTGAAGGATGGGGCCTCGGCGGTTTATGGCGCCGACGCAATAGCCGGCGTCATCAACATCATTACCAAGAAGGACCTCAACGGGTTCAATGTCTCCGCCTACTATGGCGTTGCCCAGGGACCCAAGAACAATGTATGGGACAGCCATACCACGCACGTCGACCTCTCCTTCGGCCGGTCTGGCGACTGGGGGCACGTGCTTGTCGATACCTCCTTCATGAAGGCCGGCGGCATTTCCGGAACCGGTCGCGACTTTGCCATCTACCCGTCCTCGTTCAACAACACTCGCGGGGATCTGGCGTCGCCGGAAGGTGATTTCATGTTCTGGGCGCCTACCGAAGGCGATCCGACGAAGCCCGGCACCGTGCCGGCGCCGTATACCGGCCTGACCGCGGCGCAGTGCCCGGACCAACAAACCCCGGAGGGGTACTACATTCCGTTCTGCCACCTGGCGAAGACGCCGATGACCTCGGGCAAGAATGCCGCGGATTATCATGTCTGGTCCAATACGGACCGGTGGATGAAGGGGACGCAGACGAACCTGATCACCATTCCGCAAAACATCAAGAATGTTTTCGTGGAGGGAAGCTACAACATCGCCCCGTCGGTCACGCTCAGCGTCAGTGCGTTGTACAACGACCGGCAGTCGACCCGTCCCCAGAGCCCCGACGTGGACTGGTTCGACAATGTCGGTACGGATATCGGAATCGGCAAGAACGGCAACCCGTTCGGCTTCCGGCTGGCCAAGGGCATACCGGTCCAGGTCGCAACGACGCCCGGCGGTGATCCGGTCATCCTGCAGGACGGAACCTTGCAGGGCATCTATCGGAACACGCCGGAGCAGGGCATCCGCATCCATTACATGGAAGCCCGGACCATGTTGTTCTCGGGCGGGCTCAAGGGCCATTTCTCGTCCGGGTCGACCATCTGGCACTGGGACCTCGATTATGTCTACGGCTCCTACAAACTCAGCAACAAGGAGTCGGGCGCATCGGACACCAACGCGCTCACCATGGCCATCAACCCGAATTGCTCGTCCATCCCCGGCTGTGTACCCCTGGACCTGTTCCGCGGGCAGGGGGCCGATGGAAAGAGTGGTTGGACGCAGGCCATGGTCGACTATATTTCCCCGGCCATCGTGCTCAACGAGCTGGACCGCAAGAACACCAGGGTCCTGGATGCCGGCCTTTCCACTTCGAACCTCATCGACCTGCCTGCGGGCGGCCTGGGCTTCGCGCTCGGCGTCCAGCGCAGGGACATCTCCGGTGCGACGGAGGTGCCCGGACTGAATATCCCGAACCTGTGGAACTCGACGCCGTCCCAGGGCCTGTCGGGGGAATACAGCGTGAATTCCGCATATGTGGAGTTCAACGTTCCCGTCTTGAGCAGCCTGCCCGGGGCCCAGTACCTGGCCGTGGACGTCGCTGCCCGCCACGAGGATTACAGTACCTTCGGCACCACCAACACGGGGCGCCTGGGAATTTTGTACCAGCCCATCGAGGACGTGGTGATTCGCGGCAGTTATTCGGAGGGATTCCGGGCGGCGGACCTGGAGGAGCTGTATTCGCCGCTTTCCCGCGGCTATCCGTACGTCGCCGATCCGTGCTCCAACTACACGGCACCGGGTACCCCGGGTTCCATTGCCAGCAATTGCGCGGCAGCCGGAGTTCCGGCGAGCTATGTCCAGGGCACTCCGCAGATCAATGGCATCTACGCCGGAAACCCCGACCTGAAGCCGGAAACCTCCAAGTCCAAGACATTGGGCCTGGTGTACAGTCCCTCCCAGTTGCCGGGCCTCAACATCAGCCTGGATTACTACCATATCGATCTGAGCCAGGAGATTTCTTCGTTTGGCGGCAAGCAGATCCTCGATTTCTGCTATGAATCGGGGCTTCCACAATTCTGTTCGCTTGTCGAGCGTGAATCCAACGGGACCATCAAGCAGGTACGCATTACCTCCACCAACGTCGGAAAGACCAAGACGGCGGGCGTCGACCTGGATATGGCCTATCACTTCCCCCAGACCTCGTTCGGCCAATTCGGGTTGAAGGTGAATGCCACACACGTGAATTATTTCACCGAATACAATCCGCGCCCGGATGGATCCGTTGCCGTCACGCAGATGGTCGGAAACCTGGATTATCGGATCGTTCCGCAGTTGAAGAGTTATGCCAGCGTCGATTTCAAGCGTGGCCCCTTCTACGCCGCCTTCATAGGGCATTACTTCAGTGGTTTCACCGGAAGCTGCTCGGATGGCATGGACGGAACGCAGTACAGCCTCACCAATCTCGGGTTCTGCACCCACCCGAACAAGGAGAACAACGCGCTGTCCACCACCCATCGCGATGCGTTGAGCTGGTTTGACCTGCACCTGAGCTATCGTGCAAGTTCGGACCTCAGCTTCTCGTTCGGCGTCAACAACATCTTCGGCCAGACGCCCAAGGGCAATCGCGAGGGCTACCGGTTCGTACCCGCACTGGATTACGGCGTATTCAGCCGGTTCTTCTACACGCAGGTGGAAGCCAAGTTCTAGGCCGGATATTCAGCAGGATGGAGAAGCCGCCCCTGTCCCGTCACTTCGTGGCGGGGCAGGGGCGTTGGTTTATGAGTTCCCTTGCCATCGGCCGGGTCAGTAACCGGCGGCCAGGCCGGCAGGACGCCTGCGGTCATTGGCGCCTTCCAACAGGCCGGTTTTCGGGTTGACCACGATGGCCTCGTCGGCACCCCACGACTTGACGTGCTTGAAGGTGTAGCCCATCGCCTGGAGTCTGCCTTGCGCCGCATCGGTCAACAGACCCGGCTCGACGAACACCTTCTGTGGCCACCATTGCTGGTGCATGCGCGGGGCGTTGACGGCTTGCTGCGCGTTCATGCCGAAGTCGATGACGTTGAGGATGGATTCGAGCGTGGTCGAGATGATGGTCGAGCCGCCGGGGCTGCCGGTCACCATGAACAGCTTGCCATCCTTGAGCACGATGGTCGGCGACATCGAGCTCAATGGGCGCTTGCCCGGTTCGATCTGGTTGATCTTGCCTTGCACCAGGCCGAACGAATTGGGCACGCCCGGCTTGGAGGTGAAGTCGTCCATCTCGTTGTTGAGGAAGAAGCCGGTGTCGCCGGCGATCTGCGCGATGCCGAACAGATAGTTGATGGTGTAGGTGACCGCCACCGCGTTGCCGTGGGCATCGACCACGGAGTAGTGCGTGGTATTGGTGCCTTCGGGAGAACCCAGGCTACCCTTGACCTGGATCGATGGCGTGGCCCTGTCGGGCTCGATGGTGGCGCGCATCTTGGCCAGATGCGCGGGTGAGAGCAGCTTGTCGATGGGGTTGTGCACGAAGGCCGGATCCCCCAGGTAGGTATTGCGGTCGGCAAAGGCGCGACGTTCGGCCTCGGCAAGGTAGTGCACGGTCTTGACCGAACCGTAACCCCACTGGTCCAGCGGGTAGGGCTCGAGAATGCCGAGGATCTGGCAGATGGTTACGCCGCCCGAACTCGGCGGTGGCGCCGAGATGATGGTGTAGCCGCGGTAGTTGCAACGGATCGGCCGGTCCCATTGCGCGGTGTAGCCGGCGAAGTCCTGCATCGACAGGATACCGCCGTGGGCTTCGCTGGCCTTGACCACGGCCCGGGCGATCGACCCCTCGTAGAAGGCCTTGGTACCACCCTTGGCAATCTTCTCCAGGGTATGGGCCAGATCGGTCTGCACCAGCCGTTCGCCAGCCTTCCACGGTTTGCCGTCGTGGAGGAAGATGGCCGCCACGTTGGGATGCTTGGCAAAATCCTTGCTGCGCCGGTCCAGAATGCGTACGTCGCCGGGCTTGAGCACGTAGCCCTGGCGGGCCAGTTTGATGGCCGGCGCGATCACCTGCGCCAGGCTCATGGTGCCGTATTTCTCCAGCGCGGTATCGAGCCCCATCACCGTGCCGGGCACGCCCACGCCAAGGTAGGTCCCGGTCGAGCGGCCCTTGACCACGTGGCCCTCGGCATCCTGGTACATGTCGGTGGTGGCCTTGAGCGGGGCCTTTTCACGGAAATCCAGGAAGGCGTTCTTGCCGTTGGCCAGATGGATGACCATGAAGCCGCCGCCGCCGATGTTGCCGCAGCACGGGTGCACCACAGCCTCCGCATAGCCGACGGCCACCGCGGCGTCGATGGCGTTGCCGCCTTGCTTGAGAATGTCCAGCCCGACCTGGGTGGCCAGGTGCTGGGCACTGACCACCATGGCATGCCTGGACGTGACCGGCCGGGCCTTGGCCAGCGCCGCACGCGTGGTGGCCGGTGCGGTAGTGTCGACCGCGCGTGTGACGCCATGGTTTGCGTATGGTGACTGGATGGCCAGGGCGGCAATGGGAGTGGCTGATAGCAGGGCTGCTGCCACCCATGTAGGAAATGGCTTGTGCATGGGGATTGCTCTCTGGATCGCAAGGAAAGGAAAGTGTGGAAAATGTCACCGCCGGCGGTGGTCCCGTCTCTGGATTTCGGATGCGCCGATCAAATCATGTGGGCAACTGGATTCGACAAACCGGGCCGTTCGAGATCCCATGCAGGGGCGGATAAACTCAATCAAAATCATTTCATGCGTCATGTTCATTGATGGTCAGCAAGTATCATGTCGGATGCTTTCTCGGCAATCATTATGGTTGGCGCATTCGTATTTCCGGACACAATATAGGGCATTATTGACGCGTCAACGACACGCAGACCTCTCAAGCCGCGTACACGCAACCGGCTGTCAGCGACCGCCATCGAATCCGTACCCATTTTGCAAGTGCCGACCGGATGATAGATGGACTGGCTGTTCAGCCGTGCCGCCTGCAGCAACTCGTCATCGCTCTGGTATTGCGAGCCGGGCGCGAATTCCGACACGATTTCTGTCGCAAGCGACGGTGCCTGGGTAATGCGTCGCGCCACTTTGATTGCGTCGACAGCGACCCTCTGGTCACGCTCGTCGTGCAGATAGTTTGCGCGGATCAACGGATGCCGCGTCGGATCGGATGATTGAATTGCGATCTCTCCCCGGCTATACGGCCGCAGTTGGCATACCGAGCTGGTGAAGGCAGAAAAGGGGTGTGCTCCCGCACCGGGTTCGTCTGCGCTCAGCGGTTGCATGTGGAACTGGATATCGGGCCGTACGACCGACGGATTCGACCGCGTGAATATGTACACCTGACTGGCTGCCATGGTGAGCGGCCCTGTACGGCTCAGCATATATTGAAGCCCCATGCGAACCCTCGAGAACAGGCTGTTGACCTCGTCATTCATGGTTTTGCTGCGCGTTGCGTATACAAGGCGGATTTGCAGATGGTCCTGAAGATTTTTTCCGACCCCTGGCAGATCTTGTAATACCGGAATCCCGACCTTGTCGAGCAGGGCGCTGGGCCCGATCCCCGACAGCTGAAGGATTTTTGGGGAGCCAACCGTACCGCCGGACAGGATGACCTCCTTGCCAGCTCGAGCTTGGTGTATTTTGCCTGCATGCCGGTATTCGACCCCAATGGCCCGTTTGCCCTCAAATAAAATACGCGTGACCATTGCATTCGTGATCGTGGACAGGTTCGTCCGCTTTCTCGCCGGTCGAAGAAAGGCTTTGGCTGTGCTGCAACGAAATCCCTTGGATGCGGTCTGCTGAAAATAGCCGGCACCTTCCTGTCTGGCACCGTTGCAGTCATCGTTGAAGGGGATTCCGATTTCAGTCGCCGCTGCAATGAAACGATCGGCGATCGGGCGACGTATCCTGGGGTCGGATACTTTCAGCGGACCGCCCACGCCATGGAATGCATTGCCGCCATGCGCCTGGTCTTCGGATTTCTTGAAGTAGGGCAAGATCTCGGCGAAACTCCAGCCGGTGTTGCCAAGTGCAGCCCAGTGATCGTAATCCTCGGGCTGTCCGCGCACGTACAGCAGGCCATTGAGTGAGCTGCTTCCGCCCAGTACTTTCCCCCTGGGCCATTGGATCCGGCGCCCGCCCACACTGTCGTCGGCTTCGGTCAGGTAGCACCAGTCGTACCTGGGGTTGTGCATCGTCTTGAAGTAACCGACCGGGATATGGATCCAGATGTGGTTGTCCAGTCCACCGGCCTCCAGCAGAAGCACGCGACTTCTTGTGTCGGCCGACAATCGGTTGGCCAGGACGCAGCCCGCGGATCCCGCTCCGATGATGATGTAGTCGGCCGATTCCGTAATAGCGACGCTTTTTGTCATCGGCATGCCTGCTGGCAAGGATGCATGACGCCAAAATTCCTGCACGAATCAGTCGTCTGATACAAATGATCGGCTTCTGATGGGCCAAAGCCGCCGGACTCCCGGATTGCCCGGATGATGGGAAGATTCCGCCTGTAACAGTCGTCGGTCGAATGGCCGTTCAGAACACTTCGTCCTTGAGGTAGTACCAGCCATAAAGGAACCTTTGCCCAAGTCGACGATAGGGCGCCAAATGTTCCGACACGATCATGTCCCGGATATTTGGGAATGGCAATTTGGACTTGAAGATCGGAAGCGTCAATTCGCCGCCCTTGCCTGCAATGAGCTGAGCCAGCCGCTTTCCGGCCTGTGCGGAATACATGACGCCGTTGCCACCGTAACCTATCGCGTAATAAGTCGTTTGCGATGGATCGGGCTGATAGATGCGCGGCATCATGTCGTGACTGACGTCGACCCAGCCCCACCATGAATATTCAAACGGGATGCCGGTCAATGCCGGAAACTTTCGATACATGTCCCGCAGCAGCATATCCCGGTACTTCTCCTTGGACGCGGCATATCCGGTAATCGCGCTGCGGCTGCCAAATTGCAGCCGGTTGTCGGGCAGGAGCCGGTAGTAATGGCGCAATATCCGGGTGTCGGTCAGGACCTGTCGCGTCCTGAAATTGCAGGCGTCGATCTCGGCCTGTGTCAATGGACGGGTCACCGCGTTGTTGGAGATGATCGGCATCAGGCGGTTCTTCAGCTCCGGATGCAATGTCTGCGAGGTATAGCCGCCCGTGGCGATTCCAACTGCCCGTGCCCGCACGATGCCGCCCGGAGTTCCCAGGTAGTGCACGCCGCCCCGTGTGTCCCAACTTTGGACCGGACTTGCGGGATGCACTTTTGCCCCCAGCATGCGGGCCTTCTCCAGATAGTTGAACGCAAGTTTGACGGGATGGATGCCGATGCCTTCCGGTTCGTGCAAGGCCCCGCAGGCCTCCTTGTCATCGACATATTCATGCCTGACTGTCGCCGCGTCGACGATTTGTGCATCGTAGTGAAAGGTTTCACGCAGCAGTCTGGCCTCTTTCTCAAGCGCGGCCATTCTTTTTTCCCTGTGCGCGATGAGCAGATGTCCGCCGGGCCGGGCATCACAGTCGACACCCTCGATCAGCTTCTTGAAATTTTCCATCCCCTCGACGCATTCGCGATGCAATGCAAGCGCAGTCTGCAGCCCATAACGTGCGATCCATTGCGAACGGCTCAGACGTCCCGAAGCGCACTGGGCCTGTCCTCCGTTACGGGTTGTGCACCCCCAGGCGACACGATTCGCCTCCAGGACGGTGGCATGGATGCCATGTTCCTTTGCCAGATGGATGGCCGTTGCCAAGCCCGTGAATCCCGACCCGATGATTGCGACATCGACGTCGACGTCTCCGGTGATGGGGCCATCGTCGGCGGGCGGGGAGCCTGCAGAAGCAACCCAATATGTCGGTGCGTACTCTTTCCCTTGCCCGGGATTCCGGTAGATCAACGGGTCGTAGGTCGGGTCATAGCTGTACAGGGCGGGAGTCGCGTTTGATCCTGGTACGAAATTGGATTGGGTTGAAGGGTTGGAAGACATGCTTGGGCAGTTCCTGAGAGGTGCTTCAATGGCAGCCTGCGTTGGACTTTCACAGTTGATGGGCCGGCGCCTGGACGCCATGGTCGGCGTCGTGGATCGGTATCCGGGTTCGATCGCCACCGGCCGATCCCGTGCCGGGCGTCCTCGACGATGGTCTTGCCATTCCAGAGTCCGGGCATGCCAACCGTGTGCAATCAACGACAGAGGCATCGTTCCGGATACTGGCGGACCAATCCGGGGACGACCCGCCAGTACGGGCTGATGTCGTCTGCGGCAATTTGCTCACACGTAGTCTTTGTATTTGTCGAGAAGGCGCACGGGTTTCGACAATGCGTCACGGCGGAACGGGTCGCCCAATTCACGGGTACACATGATCTCGAGAACGCAGGTTTTCCCACTGCTCATCTGCATGTCGACCGCGCGTTTGAGTGCCGGCCCGACATCTTCAAGCTTGTCGACGACGATGCCCTCGGCCCCCATTGCCCGTGCAACCTGTGCGAAGCTCGGGTTTTCCAGCTCATCGGCCACGAAACGGCGGTTGTAGAAGTCGACCTGGTTTTTTTTCTCGGCACCCCATTGACGGTTATGAAAGACGACGGCGGTGACAGGAATGTTGTGGCGCACGCATGTCATCGTCTCCGCCATGCTCATGCCCCAGGCGCCATCTCCCACGTACGCCACGGCGGGCCGATGGGACGCGGCAACCTTGGCGCCGATGATCGTCGGAAAGGCGTACCCGCAGTTGCCGAAACTCATCGCTGCGAAAAAGCTGCGCGGCTTGTCAAAACGCAGATAGCTGTTGGCGATCGAATTGATGTTGCCAATGTCGGTGGATACCATGACATCGTCCGGGAGGGCCTTCTCGAGCTCGCGCAGCACCTGGCGCGGGTGCAGATATTGCCCATTCGAGAAGGTCTTTTCGGCCGCGTTTTCCGCGATCATGTCCAGGCTGTACGGATCGCGTTCGTGGGTCCACTCGTCGAGCTCTTTTTCCCACGCGGCTTTCTCCTGCGCAATCTTCGACGCGCGTTCGCTCTTCGTGGCATCGCAGACAAGGGTGCGATCGTAAAGACGCTTGCCGAGCGCACTGGCAGCCGCCTTGGCGTCACCGCATATTCCCACCGCGATCTTCTTGACCAGTCCCAGCATCTTGTGGTCGGCGTCGATCTGGATGACCTTGGCATCCTTCGGCCAATAATCCAGGCCGTGCTGCGGCAGCGTGCCAAACGGGCCCAGCCGCGTGCCGAGTGCGAGTACCACATCGGCTTGCGAAATGAGCTTCATCGCGGCTTTCGAGCCCTGGTAGCCGAGCGGGCCGCACCACAGTGGATGGCTGGCCGGAAACGAGTCGTTGTGGAGGTAACTGTTGACCACAGGAGCCCCCAGGCGCTCGGCCAGTGCCTTGCATTCTTCGACGGCGTCACCCATGACCACGCCGCCACCGGAAATGATCACCGGATTCTCCGCTTTGGACAGCAGATCCGCAGCTGCGTCCAGACTTGCCTCACCGCCGGGTCCGCGATCCATGTGGAAGGGCTGCGGGATTTCGGTGGAAATCTCCCCGTAAAAGAAATCGCGTGGAATGTTCAGTTGCGTCGGGCCCATCTCGGACATCGCACGATCGAAGCAGCGTGCGGTGAACTCCGCCATGCGGGGCGGTATCGTCACATGGCCCTGGTATTTGGTGAATTCCTGGAACATCGGCAACTGATCGCATTCCTGGAAACCGCCCAGGCCAATCGTGCCTGCACCGGTCTGCGGGGTTACGATGACTACGGGTGTATGTGCCCAGAAGGCCGCGGCGATTGCGGTCACGCAGTTGCTGATCCCGGGACCGTTCTGGCCGATGACGACACCATGTCGCCCCGACGCCCGTGCGTAGCCGTCGGCCATGTGCCCCGCGCCTTGCTCGTGTACCACCGGTATGAAACGGATACCGGCAGGCGTGAAGATGTCCATGGCGTCCATGAACGCTGAACCCATGATGCCGAATATTTCCGTTACCCCGTTGGCGACCAACGTTTCCACGAAGGCTTCGGATGGAGTCATCTTTTGCACTCCGCGAACAGTTGACTGGTTCTTGGCTCCCGATTGGTTACTCATAGGTCTCTCTCGTTGGTCTGTTTGCGGAAGTAACAGGCTTGGCTTGCTGCATGAATTTCTGGTGGCATTGACGAAACAACGTCAAGACGAGGTCCACCCCGATGATGTTGCGCGCCCCGGTCCGGGAAACCACGAAGCAGGTTGTGGATTGCACGGAAAAATTGTGTGGTGCCATGGTTGTGGCCCCGCGTGAAAACCGCAGCTGACTGCTGGCACAACCGCCCCCCGGCTGGGTTGGAACTATGCAAATTCAGATGCCAGGGCGAATTTGCGGATGCCGAAGATATTCCGAATACTGAACCATGCCGACCATAATCGATGGAAAAATGCTTCAAGCGGAATGGTCCCCAAGGTTCGGGCATTCGATGCTCCGGCTCCTGGCGCCGTTGGACCTCCAAGCCGCAGGATGAGCAGGAGGTCGTGTGGGCACCGCAGCCTGGATCGCCCAGTTTCCTGTAACACGCAGTACAGGTTCGACTTGTTCATGGTGCCTTTCAATAGCCAGAATGGGCCAATAATTGATACCAGATGGAGCTGCACCGAGAACGCCGGGACCCGTCGGTTTGAGTCGGGCCGGATCGATTGCGATACCATTGCCTCGTGGCCTGAAATGGCGGTGGGACCCTTGGGCTGACTGGATGGGAGACTGAGGTATCCGGTCTTATTGCCCCTTGCCCAGGATCAGATGATCGAGTTCCTCCTTGGACGCGTGTCGATAGTCGCCTCCGTATATTGCGAATATCACGCATCCAAGTATCAGCCATAACACAAGTGCAATCCATTCGGGTTTATGCAGCGCACCGGGTGATCCCGGGATTATCAGCAGGCAAATGAATGCGATGCTCACGATGGTGCCGATCAACGCCACCAGTTTCTGGCGTGGGCCCACCTTGCACGAGATTTTCGTTGGGGTGCCGTTCTTCCAGGTGAAGGACTTGTAGGCCACCAGACTGTAATAAAGGAAGGCGACCGATACGCCGACGGCGGACATGTTCACAACCCACAACAATATGGCGCGACCAAACCATGGTGCCGTCATGCAAACCACGCAACAGAACAGGATGCCTACGTAGGGCGTTCCATGTTTCCGGTGTAGGCAGGAAAACACGGGGGGGAGCGCCTTGGCTCGACTCATCGCAAACATGAGACGACTGGAAGATACATAAAAGCCGATCAGCCCCGTGAAAATGCCCATGCACAGTGCCACGATCAGTACCACAAGGCCGGTACTGCCGAGCACCTGTTCGACCACGAAACCGGTGCCCCAGACCTCGTGCCTGGACACGAGGTGCTGCCACGGCATCGACGACCAGCCTGTGGCAATTATCATGATGGCGTACTGCAGGGCTGCCACACCCAGGGCTCCAAGGATCAGGGCCGTTGCCTTGCGCGGCGCAAAATTGAATTCTTCTGCGGTTTGCGGCACCGAATCGAAGCCGATGTAGGCCCAGGGCGATATGGCTACCATCGCGGCAATCGAATTCCAGATGCCGACATGGGGGTGAAAAGCCGGCTGCAGGTTCGAAAATGACGTCGACGGTGATACCGCCATACCGAGAAATACTGCCAGGGTGCCACCCAATAGCACCACGCAGAGCCAGAACTGGATGCGCCCGGAGGTGGCCGAGCCACGTATGGTCAACAGGGCAAAAACGACCAGGACCACGGTGACAAGGATGACTTCCACGATATAGACATTCCAACCTGCGATGGGATAGAGATACCCCTGCTCGATGAGGTCCGGTGCCAGGAACCTGAACAGCAGACCCATCGCCGAGGCATTGAGCGCGATGATCGCAATGTAGCCAAGAAGTAGAAACCATCCGCAAAAGAAGGCGTGGTACCTTCCAAAACCCAGATACGAGTAGGTAAACGCGCCCCCGGTAACGGGGTGTGCGCGAATCAGGTAGCCGGTACTGATGCCAATGGTGCTGAGCAGGATTGCCCCAATGGTGAAGCCAATGATCACTCCGGCAGGGCCGGCGGCCGACATCCATGTCGCTGGCAAGACGAAGCTTCCCCATCCTATGGATGCGCCAAACGCAATCGCCCAGATCCAGATCGGCTTGAATGTCTTGTTCAGCTCCTTGCGTGATGCATCCAGATGTTGTGCTTGTGCATTCATGCTTGGTCCCCTCCGACCTATGCGATTGATTTCGGTGCACAATTGTAATGTTGAGATAAAGCCTGAGTATTTATGGCCGATATTCCCACCATTCGTATATTCACCTTAGCGTCTGTTTACGCAAAGCACTTTTCAATAGCCAGAATATACGTTGGATGGATGCCAGACTGTCAGAGGGCCACCCCGGTCCGTGGCCGAGATGGCCTCTGATCCCGCGTCTGGCCCTGCACGACGGTGACTGCAATGGCATTGAACACGTCGTCGCTGCTGCAGCCGCGCGACAAGTCATTGGCCGGAAGTGCCAGTCCCTGCATCAGTGGCCCGACCGCGCTTGCACCCCCGAGCCGCTCGACGAGCTTGTAGCCGATGTTCCCGGAGTCGAGGTCTGGGAAAATCAGTACATTGGCCTTGCCGGCCACCCGGGGGTCGGAATGTTTGCGCGCGGCGATTGCGGGCACCAGCGCGGCATCCACCTGGACTCCACCGTCCACCGCCAGGCTCGGACAGCGTTCATGGACCAGCCGCGTGGCCTCGATGACTTTATCAACCCGCGAGTGGCTGGCGCTGCCGTGGGTGGAGAACGACAACATGGCTACGCGAGGCTCTTCTTCAAGCAATCTGCGTGCGCTGCCCGCCGCGGCCAGGGCAATTTCCGCCAGCTGCCCGGCATCGGGTTCGACGACCAGGCCACAGTCGGCAAAGATCAGTGTTCGGCGCAACGGGTGCCAGGGCTGCGAGAAGGTCATCAAGAAGAAGCTTGAGACCAGTTTGAACGATGGGTCGAGCCCGATGATCCGGATGGCACTACGCACGACCTCCGCGGTAGTTCGCACTGCCCCCGACACTGAGCCATCGGCATACCCCAGACGCACCATCAAATTTGCGAAACACAGCGGATCGCATGCCGCAACACGTGCTTCATCACGTGTCAGTCCCTTTTTCCCGCGTAATGCGAAAAGTTCCTCGGTGAATTGTTCCATGTATTTCGACTTATCGGGATTGATGATTTCGATACCTGATAGGTGGATCGATTCCCGGTGAGCGGCTGCACCAATGCGTGATCGTGCGCCGATAAGCGTGATTCGGGCCGTGCCCGTGCGGCAGGCGCGTGCCGCCGCCCGTAGAATACGAGGATCATCACTTTCTGGTAAGACGATACGGCGCGGCGCCGCGCAAGCCTTATCGACGATACGATCCATGCAAATCATGTCTTCGATTTGTCCATTTCAATTCAGGCGAGAGAATTGGATACCGCCACTGCGCCCCTTGAACAGCCAGAAATGGTTTGGTCCAAACGCCAGGGTGTATCGGCCTGCCGCATAGATGTTTGCGGCAAGGGGTCGAAGCCTGTAGGTATGGTTCGTATCCAAGCGATTGGGATTACTGCCAAATTTGTGCAGAACCAGCCGATTGCCTTTGGCCGTGATTGTCCAGGTGACCTGCAGGGCCCTAGAACGGTAGCGACCCACCCGGCGCCGCGGATTGATGGCCGGTTTCGTAGATACGCGATGTAAAACGCCGCCTTTCTTTCCGATCTTCAACTCGGGTGTGCCACGTGCGTCGGAGAGGTACACGGTCGCGATACTCCCCACGAACTCACCGGGCTTGGTACCGCGCGACCAATCCGATACCCGTTGATGGACGGGGCCCATAAAAGCTTTGCCACGCCGGGTATTGATTCGCCACAGCATGCGGTGATCGGCCGATGCGTAGAAACCCCTGAATGCGAGCAATCGCGATCTCACATCCTTATCTTCGGCTTTGTCTCTGGGCGCCGGCTTCGGCAGTCTGGTCAAAACGATGCGTGCCATCTTTTTCGTACGCATGGTGGGGCGTGTATGCGCACCGTTGCAGAGAGTGATCAATCCCAGATGCCGCTGAGGATACAGCTCAAAATAAGACCGGAACCCCCAGCTTGAGCCGACATGGTGGATCCGTTTCAGGCCACGATAGTCGTCCACGATCAATCCCGCTGCGTAGTGGATTTGCTGACCATCCGTGAGCCGTCCCCGGGTCTCCAAGTCCTTGATGAGGGACGGTCCTCCTACGGCGGGGTGCTCGAAATTGCCAAGCCATTTCGCGAAGTCACCCAAGGTGGTGTTGACTGCGGTGTTGCCGAATGCCACCCGATTGAACTTGTGTACCCGATATTTTCCTCTCTTTGTTCTCGAGTAATTGCGTGAGCGATAGGGGATGATTTCCCACGGATTTGTGCGAATAAGGGTATGTGTCATGCCCAGAGGCCGGAAGATCCGCTCTGCCGCGAATCGGGGGAGTGTCTTGCCCGTCACCCGCTTTACGATTGCGGCGAGAAGCATGTAGTTCGAATTACTGTATTCGTACTCAGTACCGGGAGGAAAATTCAGATGTCGCTGGCGCTCGAGCATAGCCAGGGCATCTGCCTGGTTGATGCGGTCAACGTTCAGCACTCCGGCCATCGGCAACAGACCAGTTACATCACGGATGCCGCTGGTGTGGTTGAGTAATTCCCGTATGGTCACTGGTGCCTTGTATTCAGGGATTTTCGGTAGATATTTCTGGATGGGATCATCCAGGGAGAGCTTGCCCTCCGCTTTTAGCAACAGGATGCTTGCTGCTGTGAACTGCTTCGACAACGAACCGATTTCGAGTACGGTGTGGGTCGTCATCGGAACGCGTTGCCCAAGGTCCGCCATTCCGAAGGCGTTGGCGTAGACCAGATGGCCCTCCCGCACCACCCCTGCTACGCATCCGGGCGTATGGTTATTCATGTCGGCGAATACGGCGTTCAGTCGATTCTGCATGGAGGCTGGCATGCTCCCTGTCGTACCGCACAAAGCGGGACTTGCGGCCATTAATAATGCCGAGAACAGCAGGCCGCGTGCCCAAGGTAATTGATGCATGATCGTGATCCCGTGTAAACGTATGATTGACTATCCAAACCGATCGGCGTACCGCTCCGTGTATTGCGACTGTCTGGGATTGATGATTTCGATATCTGACAGATCGATCGATTCCCGGTGGGCCATTTTCTCGATATCCAACTGCGTTCCGAGCAGGGTGGTCCGGGTCACGCCCATGCGATGGGCGTGTGTCGCCGCTTGCAGGATGCGGGGGTCATTGCCCTCGGGCAAAACGATGCGGCGCGGTGCCATGCGCGCTTGATCAACGATACGGACCATACAGCTCATGTTCCTGCTTTTTTCCATATCGACCTGGATGGCCCGTAGCGATGAATGACAGTAGCTCTGAAATGTCAGCGAACCGGCTTGAATATCCCCCCTTCCGGATCAGACCCGTGATTTGCCTTGCATCGGGAATCAAAGTGGATTTTTGAGTACCTGTTGCAATGAGGCGAATCCATGTCATTCGGCAGCTGGTAAATATCATGGGTGACTAATGCACGTGCTTGAAAAACGGGGTTGCTCGAACTACTATCCAAGTGCCATCCAAGGTGATGCCCGAAAGGCATCCGCAGTTTTTGTCTGCCCACGCATGGAGTCTTCTGGTTCACCCTTTAATCAATCGCGGAATCCGGATTGCTGGTCAATAGCCAGTATCGGTCCATGCCACATACCAGATGTGGCCAATCCATCAGGGAGCTCTCCCGTGGGTGTGCTCCGCGATGGACGCTGGTGCTGTCAGGGGCCACGCCGCCGAAATGCCGGGACTTGGCTGGAATTGGATCCTCCACGCAAGTCCCATTGGGTATACGCGATTCAATACACCATCGGCTTGTTCCGCTTTCTGTCATGCGTACCAATCAGACTTACTGCACTCTGACCTTCAATATTCGTCACGATAGTGACGACTCCCTGTGGATCCAGGTATATCGGGGCATCATGCAGTTGATACGCTCCGGCCATCTCGATCACCGGACCCCCATGCCGTCGACCCGGGCGCTGTCACGTAGCCTTGGGGTTTCCCGGACCACCGTGGTGGCCGCGTACAACAAGCTGGTGGACGATGGCGTGTTGGTGGCCCGCTCCAGGAGCGCCTATTACGTGGTCGAATCCGGATGCGGAGTCGACCACATGCAGGGTCCGCCAGAGCATGCCGCGACGGAATTGCGCCCTGCGGGTCCGGGTGGCAGGTCGTGGACCGATCGCATCCGTATCGATGTATTGGGGCAAACGAACATATGCAAGCCGGACAAGTGGTTCCTGTACGACTATCCGTTCGTCTACGGGCAACCCGACGTTTCGCTGTTTCCTCTGGAAGAATGGCGGCAATGCATGGTCGATGCCCATTCCCGCATGTACCTTGCGGAATGGATGTTCGATACCATCGGCCGCGACTGCAAGCTTGTCCGCAGTTACATAAGGGACGAGATTCTTCCGCGTCGCGGGGTTTATGTCCGCGACGAAGACATCGTGGTCACGCTTGGGGCGCAGCAAGCCCTGTATTTGTTGGGGCATCTTCTCGTCAGGCCGGGAACCCGCGTGGGTATCGAGGAGCCGGGGTATCCCGATGCGAGGAACATATTTTCGATATTTGGCGCCCTTCTCGAACCGGTGGGAATCGATGGTGAGGGCTTGCGGACCGAGGCTTTGCCGGACGGACTGGAATTCCTGTATGTCACTCCGAGCCATCAGGTGCCAACCGGGGTCACCATGTCGGACCATCGGCGTGACGAGCTTATCAAGGCATCTTACGAAAAGGATTTTTTCCTGATCGAGGACGACTATGACAGCGAAATGAACTTCGTTGCGCATCGGTCCCCGGCGTTGCGATCGCTGGACTCGAATCGGGTTTTTTATACGGGCAGCCTGTCGAAAACAATGTTTCCGGGGGTGCGCATCGGCTACGTGATTACGCCGGAGCCCAGCACCAAGGCGGTGATGGCGTTACGCAGGCTCATGATCAGGCAACCGCCCATGATCATGTCATTGGCGGCGGGCCTGTTTTTCCAGCGGGGGTATTACGACGCGTACATCCGCGCTTTGCACGAGACCCTCAGGAAAAAATGGGTAAGCATGGCCGATGGAGTGAAACGTTATCTTCCGGGAATGGTCGATACGGTGGCGTCCGGAGGAACATCCTTCTGGCTTCGTCTGCCGCGTGTCCCGAGCCTGGGATCGGCTCTCGATGATCTGCGGCGGAAAGGCGTTCTGATCGAGGATGGAGATTCGTTTTTCATGAAAAATCCATCGGAAGAGTACTTCTCCAGACTCGGTTTCATGTCGATCGGCGAACGCGACATTGTCACGGGGTTGCAGTTGATGAACGAGATGTTCAGAAAGCACGGCCTTTTGTCCTGACGGGAGGATCCGCCGTGCATCCCCGTTCGGGAAGGGAATGGGAACCGGGTTAAACCCGTCTTCGGATCCGTTTTCGTTTTCCCGGCCTGTCGGTCGCGTTCGGCTGGAGTGTGTTCATTCCAACGGCACGGTGATTCGGGTGATGCGGTCCGGCGTGCCCTCGATGCGTTCCAGGTGCGGGTAACGCAGGCCGCCGTGGTAGTCGATCTCCAGCGTTTCGTCGTGGCCGAAGTTTCTCGTGGACAGGCGCACGGGCGCGCGGGACTGGCGAGCGTTCCGAATCGCTTCGTGGAGGTTCTTGCGTGAAAACTTCTTCCCGTTTACGGCAGTGATCCGCATTCCGGGACTGAGCCCGGCCTTGAACGCCGGACCATTCCACAGCACGTCCACGACCTTTCCGTTCTTGGCCATGCTGGCTCCGATGGAATACATCTGGTTGGCGTATACCGCATCCCGCGATTCGGCATAGCCGAAGGCGTTCCTGGGCGCCTTGCGCGCCGCTTGCCACCGGGCCGACGGCTTGTTGGTATACACCAGCTTCCAGCCCCCCTGGGTCAAACCGTTCAAGTCGACGTGGTATTGCCTTGCGTCGAGGATATTGCGCAGGTAGGTTTTCCAATCGTAGGGCTGCACCTTGTCCAGGGCGGCGATGACATCATTGAAGGTGTAGGTGCTGGTGACGTGACTGCCGTTGTCCATGCCGAAGAACAGGCGTGCGAAGTCGTCCAGCGAATGCTTGCCATGGCTCAGCATCCTGATCCGGGTGTCCACGTCCAGCCACAGCAGGATGCCCTCGGCGTAGACGGCCGCTCCGCGTCGCCAGTTGGACCATGCGTTTGGCTCGCGGTATTTGAGCCCGGTCGAGCTCGTCGCGTCCTGCAGGGATTCCCAGGTGCGTCCGGGAACATGATCGAGTCCCGCCGCGAACATCGCCAGCGCCTGGCGGAATTCTCCGGATGTCATCAAGCCGCTGCGTGCGGCCATGACCTCCGACCAGTACTGGGTCAATCCTTCGTATACCCACAGCAGGTCGCCTTTCATGGGCGTCGTATTGAAATCGGGCGTCCACAGATCGGCGGGGCGCCGGAATTTTCCGTTCCATGAGTGCGTGTATTCGTGCGAAATCAGGTCCGCGCCGATCAGATAGGCATTCGGATCGCGAAAATAATCGGTCGACAGACTGTCATTGCTTGATTGGTGATGCTCGAGTCCCGTACGCCCCTTGTGGTTGGTGAGAGTCAGCAGTATGTGAAAACTGTCGTAGTGGTGCGACTGGAACATACGCGTTTCCTGCGTGACGAGGGCGCGGAAATTCTTGATTTGTTCCGGTGTGATATCGAGATCGTCCGCCGCGTCCGCAACCATGTCCAGATAGACGGGAGCGCTGTCGCCATGAGTCAGTTTGATCTGCTTGAAATGTCTCCCTGCAATAATCGGGGAATCGACGAGATTGTTGAGTGTGACAGGGGCGAAATCCATCGCCGTTCCCGGACCGCTTCCGGTTCCATGGTGTGGTTGCAACGCGGTGGCGAAATGCCAGCCGTCAGGCAGCCGGACCGTGGGCTTGATCGTGATGGCGCTGGACGCATACCCTTTCGGATACAGGACCACCCGGTTCCATTCCAGGTTGAGCCATTCCGGAGTGGCGGCGATGGACCCCACGAGGCGGCGGCCGCGGACCGGTGGGAGGTAGTCGAATGTCACTTCCAGCTTCGATGCGCCGGCGGGCACGTCGAGATGGAATGCGTACATGTCGACCCGGTCACGGTGCCAATCGAGGGTCTTCCCGTCAGCAACAAATTTCAACCCTGCAATCGCAAGAATCGTTCCGCTGGGCGAGTGGCTTCCGGGGATCCATTTCGGGTAATACAGAGTCAATGGGCCCGGTTTCACGGGTATGCTTTCGTGGACCGGGAAAACTCTTTGTTCAACCCGCGTAAGGTCGATGCGCAGGTCGATGGTGCCTGGGTAGGATGGCGCGGTTGCCCTGGCCAGACCGGCATGACTCCATGCCAGGCAAACCAATACGACGGCGAACGTGCATGCGAAGGATATTTTTTTCAAGGCATCATCTCTTCGAGCGAGTCTTGAAGCAGGCGGGAGACCATGACCGGTCGTGCCTGTCGCGAAGGCAGATCGTTACGATCAGATTGAAGCGTCTGACGAATGTGGGCGAGATCCCGCATGTTTGGCAATAGCCAGAATAGGTTGCGGCGGCATACCAGATGGGGATGGCCCGGATCTCCGAGCATGCGAAAACATCCGGAACGTGTCTGGAAACGAGGACGTTCGCCTGGGATGCGGAGGGCCGGGGGCATCAGGAAATGCTTATTCGACCGCGGCGGGAAGAGGAGGAACCGGCAACACGGTCACACGCAGGATGCCCACCGGCGATCATGCCGGCACTTCGAGCCTTGCGGCCCGGAAGACCCTGTCCGGTGTTCCAAAGGATCTGATCTCGAATGGCGTGTCTACGGGGACATGCACCAGGTCTTGATGGCGGTTACCAGGTCCAGGCAATCGCGGTAGGTGTTGTACAGCGGTGCGGGAGCCAGGCGGATGATGTCCGGTTCGCGCCAGTCGCCGATGATGCCGTGGGTAATGAGGTGGTCGAACAGGGCCTTGCCGCGTTCGCGGCCGCCCAGGACGCGGACCGACAGTTGCGCGCCGCGGCGTTCGGGATCGCGCGGGGTGACGGTTTCCAGCGCGCCGGCCAGTTGCGTGTCGACCAGCCATTCCAGGTA
The DNA here is from genome assembly GCA_964567365.1 of uncultured Rhodanobacteraceae bacterium. Taxonomy (GTDB): domain Bacteria; phylum Pseudomonadota; class Gammaproteobacteria; order Xanthomonadales; family Rhodanobacteraceae; genus Oleiagrimonas. The sequence continues at coordinate 44,925 of CAZMMO010000001.1, forward strand.
GCCGGTCAGGTGGACCGATTTGTCGCGCAGACGTGCCATGCCGGCGCGGTGGAACTGCTCCAGCGAAATGCGCAGCGGTGCCAGCGCCAGGATGGGCGGGTTGGACAGCTGCCAACCGTCGGCGCCGGGCGTGGGCCGGAATTGCGATGGCATCTGGAACCGCGTGTCCTTGTCGTGACCCCACCAGCCGGCGAACCGGGGCAGGTTGGTGCGGGCATGGCGGGCGTGCACGAAGGCGCCGCCGACGGCGCCAGGTCCGGCGTTGAGGTATTTGTAGCTGCACCACACGGCGAAGTCGGCGCCGCTGTCGTGCAATTCCAGCGGCAGGTTGCCGACCGCATGGGCGAGGTCGAAGCCGACGGCGCAACCATGCCGGTGGGCCAGTGCCGATACGGCCCGGAGGTCGAAGGCCTGGCCGGTGCGATACTGCACGCCCGGCAGCAGCACCAGGGCGGTGCGCGGGCCGTGTGTCTCCAGGGCCCGCTCGATGGCGGCGGGTGACAGGCAACCGTCCGCTTCGTCGCCTTCCAGCTCGATCAATGCCTCGGTCGGGTCGAAGCCATGGAAGCGGATCTGCGATTCCAGGGCGTAGCGGTCGGTGGGAAACGCGCCGGCTTCCATCAGGAGGGCCGGACGTTCGGTGGTGGGGCGGTAGAAGCTGACCAGCATCAGGTGCAGGTTGACGCCCAGCGTGTTCATGGCCACCACTTCATCGGGCCGCGCCCCGACCACTTCGGCCAGGGGTTCGCGCACGTACTCGTGGTAGCTCATCCAGGGCAGGCGGCCCTTGAAATGCCCCTCGACGGCCAGGCGCGCCCAGTCGTCCAGCTCTGCCTGGATGGCCTCGCGCACGCCGCGCGGCTGCAGGCCCAGCGAGTTGCCGCAAAAGTAGCGGGCGTCGCCACCGTCGTGCGGCGGGATCAGGAATTCGTCGCGGAAGGCGCGCAGCGGGTCGGCGGCGTCGTGGTGGCGGGCCCAGTCGACGCTGGCTTGGTAGTCGGGCATGGCGGGTGGATGATGTGGGGGCAGATGGGCCGCGCCTGTCACGAGGACGACGGACGGCCGCCCAGGCTCGCGGTGATGGATGCACAGCCCTGGTCGAAGGCCGCCGTCCAGGCGGCTCCGGCCTGGCTGTGGGTGGGGCGCACGCAGCGTATCTGGATGGCGTAGCCGTCGCGGAAGTAGTAATGCTCCACGTAGGTCTGCTGCACCTTGCCCTCGAGGGCGGTGTAATGCAGCGTGGTCGTGCTTGAGCGTTGCTTGTCGAGCTGGAAGTGCGGCAGCGCGTGCGCGTGGTTGGTGTCCTCGGCAACCAGGGCTCCGAAACTGACGATGTCCTGCACGTGCTGGCTGGTCACCGACACGCGTGCCAGCGCGTTGCGGCGGGTGGGCGAGGGGTCGGGTACCTGGAACACGAGGGTCTCGGGGTCACCCTGGGTCTGCATGATGCGTGGCCAGCCGTCGGGCACCTGGAAGCGGAAGCCGCCGTTGGCCAGGGTGAATTGCGTGGCTCGTGCCGGCGTGGCGATCGCCATGGTCAGCATGCCGGCCAGGGCGAGCAGCGGAAGCGGGCGGTGGGTGTCGGCCTTGAGCATGTTCTCGAGTGTAGAACATCGTCCGGTGGGCGTCGTGTCGCCGGTCACGACATGAGCGGTGCGCGAAACCCCAGGCCGAACGCCACAACCCCCAATCGCACTGCGCCACAACCTCCAATCGCGCTGTGTAGGAGCGCACCTGGGCGCGACGGCCTCGAGGCCCGTTTGGGTGCTGAGGCCGTCGCGCCCAGGTGCGCTCCTACGCAGTGGAGCAGCGTCCGTTCGCGGTGGGGTATCGAATCATGGGCGGCGTGCGAAGTTTGAAGCAGGCGACCTCCCACACTCAAGGCGCCGGCTTCAGCTCGGCGTCCTGGAAGTAGCGTACGCGCAGGTCCAGCCCACGTGCGCTGCGCCCGATGTAGGAGAAGCCTACCCGGCCCCAATAGGCCCGCCGCAGGCTGCCGGCCAGCGAGGTGTTTTCCAGTTCCAGCAGTACGCCGATGCAGGGAAAGCCGCGTGGCGTGGCCCACTGCTCGAGTGTGTCGAATCCGTGTCGTAGCATCGTGATGGCCACACCTATGCCGCGCCACTGGGCGCCGACGAAACACCGGTAGTAATACATCGGCTGCAGCAGCCGCGGGATCGTGCATGGCACGGCAGTGCTGACGGCGATCAGTTGCCCGTCCTGATTGGTCGCACGAGTCAATACTTGTCCGGCGCGTTTGCGCGCGGCTTCCCCTTCGAGGCCGGCATGCTCGCGTTGCCAGAACGCGCATACCTGGTCGATCCCATCCGCGTCGAGGCATTGCCAGGATGTTTCCAGGACGAAGGGAGGCTGGGACATGGAAAACTCCGGATTGTGATGGCAGGGCGAACTTCGCTACCGCCTGATCGTACCGTACGTGGGATGGGCATGCCCGCCGCAGGGAACCCAGGAGCAGGGCGGGCAGTGCCCGCCCTGCTCAGAAGGCGATCTTCAGGGTCATCCGTGCTCCCTGGTCGCGCAGATCGCCGGCAAACTGGCCGCTGTA
>CAZMMO010000002.1:0-33567 GCA_964567365.1 uncultured Rhodanobacteraceae bacterium
CACCTCTGGCCACCACCTTCGCACGGTCCGTACAACACGGGCCGTTTTTTGTGTCCGGCCGACCCAGGCCAGTCACCCGCAGGAGCCCGTCCCACCGGCAACGTCCCGCATCCCTTTGCAGCCAGCGCCTTCCAAAGCATCACAGGTACGGCAGAGGAAGAGCCTGATCAAACCGATGTACCCCGGTCAAACCGTCCAAGGTGGTCTGACTACCGGATACTGCCCCTTACGCTGATAAGTGAATAGGGTCGATACAGATGATGGACCCGGAAGCATGCTTTACTTTACTCAATACATTGAGTAAAAATACTCACTGTATTGAGTAATTCGCATGAACTATCGCCGGCCACAAACTGACACGCTGGCCCAGCGCCTCACCGAACCACGCCGTTTCCTGCAAGTGGTGGCCGGCCCGCGCCAAGTGGGCAAGACCACGTTGGTGCAGCAGGTGGTGGACGACCTGAATGCGCCAGTGCGCTTTGCCAGCGCCGATGCCCCTACCTTGCAGGACGCGAACTGGATCGCCCAACAATGGGACGCGGCGCGGTTGGCAGCCAAAGGCGACCGCAATCGCGGCGCTGTGTTGGTTCTGGACGAAATCCAGAAAATTCCCGACTGGTCCGAACAGGTCAAACGCCTGTGGGACGAAGACACGCGCAGCCACTGTCCGCTCAAGGTGGTGATGCTGGGCTCGGCCCCGCTCCTGATCGCACGAGGGCTCACGGAGAGCCTGGCCGGGCGTTTCGAGATGCTGCATCTGCCGCACTGGTCCTACATTGAAATGCGCGATGCCTTCGGATTCACACTGGACGAGTTCGTCTTCTATGGTGGTTATCCGGGGGCTGCACCACTGATCGGCGAACCGGATCGATGGATGCGTTACGTGATGGATGCGTTGGTCGAGACATCCATTTCCCGCGACGTATTGTTGATGACGCGGGTGGACAAACCAGCACTGCTACGACGCCTGTTCGAGCTGGCGTGCCGGTACTCCGGCCAGATCCTTTCCTACACCAAGATGCTGGGCCAACTGCAGGATGCCGGCAACACCACCACGCTGGCGCACTACCTGGACTTGCTCGCCGGGGCCGGCATGGTGCGCGGCCTGTTCAAATACGCAAGCGATACGGCCCGGCAGCGCAGTTCCAGCCCCAAACTGCAGGTCATGAACACGGCACTGCTGGGCGCTCAAGCCGGTGTCGGCCTGAAAGATGCTCGCAGCGATGGCGTGCTGTGGGGACGTCTGGTCGAATCGGCCGTGGGCGCGCATCTGGCCAACGCGGCGGCCATCGGTGATTGCCGACTGCACTACTGGCGCGAACGAGGCAAGGAAGTGGACTTTGTTGTGGAACACAAACACAAACTGACGACCATCGAAGTGAAAAGCGGCCATGCGCCACATGTGCATTCGGGCAGCGCGGCGTTCGCCGAAGCCTTTCCCGCCAAACGCAGCTTGCTCGTGGGTGGCGATGGCATAGGCTTGGAAGAGTTCCTGAGCCAACCGGTCCTGCACTGGATTGCATGATCGACGACGCCTACGCCCAACCTCGCCCCGAACGAGTAGCCTCGCCAACGGCAACGACCAGGCAGCGGGGTTACCCTCGCAAGTAGTCCGAAGACGGCGGGGGCCAAGGAATCACCAACCTCAGACAGCAGATAAAGCTCCACGGCAATTGCCGATCGGGGCCGGTCACCCCTCCGCGTAGCGGCGGAAGATCAGGCTGGTGTTGATGCCGCCGAAGGCGAAGTTGTTGCTCATGAAGTACTCGATGTCGAGCTGGCGCGGGGTGCCGATGATGTAGTCGAGGTCGGCGCATTCGGGGTCGACGTGGGCCAGGTTCAGGGTTGGCGCGAACCAGCCTTCGCGCAGCATCTCGATGCCCAGCCAGGCTTCCAGCGATGCGCAGGCGCCCAGGGTGTGGCCGAAATAACTCTTCAGGGAACTGATCGGCACGTGGCTGCCCAGGGCTGCCTGTGTGGCGTGGGATTCGGACAGGTCGCCGCGCGCGGTCGCCGTGCCGTGGGCGCTGACATAGCCGATGGCCGATGCGTCCAGCCCGGCGTCGGCCAGCGCCAGGTGCATCACGGCGGTCATGGTGTCGATGTTGGGCTGGGTGATGTGGCAGCCGTCGGCATTGGTGCCGAAGCCCACCACTTCGGCGTGGATGGTGGCGCCGCGTGCGCGCGCATGCTCCAGGTCTTCGAGCACCAGCGTGGCCGCGCCTTCGCCGATGACCAGGCCGTCGCGGTCGCGGTCGAAGGGCCGCGGCGTGGTTTCGGGCGCGTCGTTGCGCGTGCTGGTTGCGTACAGGCGGTCGAAAACGGCGGTGGTGCCGATGCTCAGTTCCTCGCCGCCGCCGGCGATCATCACGCGCTGCTTGCCGGCCTGGATGGTTTCGTAGGCGAAGCCGATGGCCTGGCTGCCCGAGGCGCAGGCGCTGGTCGAGGGAATGATGCGCCCGGTGATGCCGAAGAACACGCTGATGTTGACCGCGCCGGTGTGGCTCATCATGCGCAGGTAGGTGTTGGACTTGACGCCGCGCACGGTGTTGGCGATGCCCAGGCGCCCCAGTTCCACGATATCCGCCGCACTGCCCGCGCAGGCGCCGTAGGCGATGCCGGTGGCGCCGGAAGTCAGGACTGGGTCGCCGATCAGGCCGGCATCGTGCAACGCCAGGTCGGCCGAGCGCGTGGACATCAGGGCCACCGGCCCCATGCTGCGCGTACGCTTGCGGTCGTAGCTGTCCGGCAGACAATACGGAGCCACCGGCGCGGCCAGGCGGGTATGCAGTGCTTCCATGGCGTCCCAGTCGTGCACGCGGCGGATGCCGGAGCGCCCGGCCTGGATGTGCGCGGCGATGGTCGGCCAGTCGTGCCCCAGGGCGGTCAGCCCGCCCATGCCGGTTACCACGACCCGCCGCGGCATGTCCCGCCCCGACCCGGGTTCAGGCGACGCCGGCGCGGCGTTGCAGATTGGCGATGATGGCCTGCACATCACCGATGGTGACCACGTCCTTGAACTGTTCCGGGCTCACCGACTGGCCGGTGAGCTCCTGGATCTTCAGGACCAGGTCCACCGCGTCGATGCTGTCCAGGTCCAGGTCTTCCTGCAGGCGGGCCGCGGGCGTGATGGCAGCCGGGTCGACTTCGAACTCCTTGACGAGTGTCTCTTTGAGCGCGTCGAAAACGTCCTGTGGGTCGCGGGCCATATCGGTGTGGGTCGTCAGGTGGGAAACCGGGCCTATGGTAGCGCCTCAGGCGCCGGTTTTCCCCATCAGTTCAGGCACGGTGACGCAACGCAACCGCCGGGCGCGCAGACCGGCCAGGATCAGCCGCACGGCCTCCACGCAATGCCCGCGGTGGCGGCCCGGCAGGTCGTGGCCGTCGTGCAGGAGGATGATGTCGCCGGGCCGGACGCGATCGAGCACGCGCCGGGCGATGGCCGCGGGATCGGATGTCCGCGTGTCGCGCGCATGCAGCGACCAGGCCACGATGGTCAGGCCATGCGCATGCGCGGCCTTGGCCAGGGAGCCGCTCTTGAGCCCCACCGGCGGCCGGTACAGTCGCGCGCTCGATGCCAGTCCCAGGCCCTCCAGCGCCTGCTCGGCGCGGTCCAGTTCCCGGCCATGGCGCCGGGCGCTCCAGAAGTTCTGCGTGCGCGCATGCTGCCAGGAATGGTTGCCGATCGCGTGGCCGCCGGCGCGCATGCGCCGGGCAAGCTGCGGATGTGCGGCAAGCTTGCGGGCGATGACGAAAAACGTCGCATGCACACGCTTCTCTTCCAGCAGGTCGAGGAGTTTCGGCGTCACCTCGGGGTCGGGCCCGTCGTCGAAGCTCAGGGCCACGGCGTCGTCCTCACGCGAACCGTGGCTGAATGTCGGGTAGAAGGTGCCCGAAGCCGGGCGGGCCACCGCATCGACGGCCAGCACCAGCAGGACGGCCGCCGGAACCGCCAACGCCACGGCATGCCAGCCGATCACGAACCAGGCCGCGACGGTGATCGCCAGCCAGGCGGCGGTCAGGTGTTGCAGATTGCAGCGCAGCCAGCGGACGATCATGGCGTGGCACACGGGAAGGTCACCTGCGGGTCGACCTCGGCATCGTAGTCGATTCCGTCACAGGCAAAGCCGAACAGCCGCAGGAAGGCCTCGCGGTAGCCGGCGAAGTCGGCGATACGGGCCAGGTTGCCGGCGTCGACCCGGTTCCAGAGTTCCCGGCAGGTCGCCTGCACGTCGGCACGCAGCTCGCGCTCGTCCAGGCGCAGGCGACCCGCCTCGTCCGGCACCGGCGGCGCGGCGGAGGGATACAGCCAGTCCCGGAACAGGCGCTGCTGCTGGTCAATGGCCTCCTCGTGCAGGCCCCGGTCCTTCATGACCCTGAACAGCAGCGACAGGTACAGGGGAACGACCGGGATGGCGGCGCTCGACTGGGTGACGACGGACTTGAGTACCGCCACACGGGCGAAACCGGGGCGGGCAAAGCGCCGATCCAGTTCCGCGGCCGTCCGCTCCAGGTCCTGCTTGGCGCGGCCGATGGTGCCGTCGCGGTAGATCGGCCAGGTGACCTCGGGGCCGAGGTAGCTGAAGGCCACCGTGCGCGCATCGTCGGCAAGCACGCCGGCCGCGGCCAGGGCATCGATCCACCGTGTCCAGCCGTCCCCGCCCATGACGGCCGTGGTGGCCGCAATCTCCGCCGCGTCGGCGGGGTCCACGCGAACTTCGCGCAATTCCCCCGAGGCGGTATCGATGGTGCTGCCGATGAAGGGCTGGCCGATCGGCTTGAGGACCGTGTCCAGACGGGTTCCGTCCGGCATCAGGCGGCGCGGCGCGGCCAGCGAATAGATCACCAGGTCGACCGAGCCGCCCATGTGTCGGCGGATCAATTCGATGGCGCGCTCGCGCGTGGCGGCGGCGAAGGCGTCGCCGTTGAGCGACAGGCAGGGGATGCCGGCGGCCTGCGCCTGCTGCGTGAATGCCGCCGTGTTGTACCAGCCGGCGCTGGCAGTGCGGCGGGCGCTGCCCGGCTTTTCCAGGAACACGCCGAGCGTGGCCGCGCCGAAGCCGAAGGCCGCCGTGATGCGGCTGGCCAGGCCATAGCCCGTCGACGCGCCGATGACGAGCACCTTGCGCGGCCCGTCGCGGCGCAGGCCCGAGGCACGGACGCGCGCGACCTGGTCGGCCACCTGCACTGCACAGCCGCGCGGGTGTGCGCTGGTGCAGATAAATCCCCAGATGCGTGGTTTAATGACCATCCTTTTTCCCGTGATGCACTGGCCGCCCGCCACTTGGAAATTTGTCTGTAAACAATGAAACCGTTCGTGTCGTCCAGGAACCCGGTGGCCCGGGTGCGGCGAGCAAAACGTCGCGCCCGGCATTGATGATGACACGAACGCGACGCGCCTGGACGTGGCTGCGCTGGCAGTTGCCGCTGAAATCGGTTTGCATCCCGGGCTATATGGCGGCCTTCATGACGGGGTATTTCGTCCTGTTGCGTCATCCCCTGTTCCCGGTGCGCGTGATGCCCGTGCAGGCGCTCGACCGCTGGATCGGCTTCCACGCCTGGGCCATCGTTCCCTACCTGAGCCTGTGGCTATACGTCAGCCTCGCCCCGGCCCTGCTGCACGACTATCGCCAGACGCGTCGCTACCTGAGCGCGGTGATCGTGACCAGTCTGGTCGGCTTCGGCATTTTCCTGTTCTGGCCCACGGCCAGCCCGGCGTTCGCGCTCGACTGGCCCGCCTATCCGTCCGTGGCATGGCTGAAGTCGGCCGACGCCGCCGGCAACGCCTGTCCCTCGCTGCACGTGGCCTTTTCCGTGCTGACCGCGGCCTGGCTGGCCCGCCTGGCGCACGAGCTCGATGCCCCGGCATGGCTGCATGCGTGTAATCTTGTCTGGTGCGCCCTGATCGTCTGGTCCACCATGGCCCTGCGCCAGCATGTGGCACTGGACGTGGAAGCCGGCGCACTTCTTGGCGGCGGCGTCGCCTGGCTGCACCTTGCCCGGTGGCCGCAGCGACGCCCGGACAACGGGCGCGCAAGCGTCCGCAGGGACGGATGATGGCGGCACGACAAACCATGCCGGAAACACGCTTGCACTTTGCCATCGACCGGTGGCACGCATGGGCTCCCGGGGCGAACGCGCGTGAAGACTGGAACACCTGGCTGAACGGTACGCTCGATGCGCCGGCCGATGCCGCCCCGGACGTGGGCTTCCTGCCCGCCCTGCTGCGCCGGCGCCTGGATCGCATGGGACGCATGGCGCTGGCGACCGCCTGGCCCTGCGTCGAGCACCTGGACGGGCAGGTGGAACTGGTGTTCGGCTCGCGCCACGGATCGCTGGCACGCCTGACGGGGCTGCTCGACGCCGTCGGCCACGGACAGCCCCTGTCGCCCACGCCGTTCAGCCTGTCGGTGCACAACACCACGGTGGGACTGTTGTCCATCGCCCGGCACAACCACCACCGCGCCACGGCGATCTCGGCCGGCGAAGACACGCTGGCCATGACCCTGCTCGACGGCGCCACGGTGGTGGCCGCCGACCGCCGTCCCGTCCTGGTCACCTATGCCGAAGACCGTCCGCCCGAGGTGTACGCCGACCTGCTGCCCACGCCGCGCGCGCATCCCTTCGCCGTGTCGCTGCTGCTGGTGCCGGCCGGCGACGGCGGCTGCACGCTGGTTGCCGATACGGCACCGGAACACGTGGCGGCGGAGCCCGAAATGGCCTTGATGGGGTTCTTGCTGGAGCAAACCACGCAAGCCCGCATCGGAATCCATCAGGGTTGGAGGCTGGAGCGCGCCCGTGGGTAGGTACTGGCGGAGGTTCGGCACCGGCTTGTGCTTCGTCGGCTTCGCCGGCCTGGCCTGGCTGGGCAGCATCAGCGTGCTGCCGCTGATCAACCGCCTCTCGCGCGACCCCGAGCAAGGCCGCCGCCGCGTACGCCGGCTGGTCAGCGCGGCATTCCGCGGCCTGCTGGTGGTGATCCGGTGGCTGCGGGTGGGCACGGTCCACGTCGAGGGGCGCCAATGGCTGGCCGAGGCCGACGGCTGCGTGGTCGTGGCCAACCACCCCATGTACCTGGACATGGTGGCCCTGGCCGGCTGCCTGCCGCGGGCCACCTGCGTGGTCAAGGCGGCTATGCAGCGCAACCGCTGGTACCGGCACTTCGCGATCGCCACCGGCTACGTGGCCAACGACGAGCCGACCGCCTTTCTCGAGGCCTGCGCGCGCGTGCTCGAACGCCGGGAACCGCTCATCATGTTTCCGCAGGGCACGCGCTGCCGGCCCGGCGAGGCGATGCGCTTCCGCCGCGGCGCGGCGCAGGTGGCGGTGCGCACCGGCTGCCGCATCCTGCCGGTCGTCATCGACTGCCAACCGCTGGCCTTGAGCAGCGGGCAGGCATGGTACGATGTGGCCGATCGGCCGTGGCGGCTCTCGATCACGTTCCATCGTCCCGAGCCACTGGCCTGCTGGGGGTATCGCGCGGGTCGGCCGACTGCCATTGCGGCACGCGACGTGACGCGCGCGTTGGAAGATTTCTTTACGCGGAAGCTCGCAACCCATGAGTGCACTGACGGACGAGATCAAGCAGCTCATCATCGAGGCGCTTGACCTGGAGGACATCACGCCGGCCGACATCGACACCGACGCGCCCCTGTTCGGCGGTGAAGGTCTCGGTCTGGATTCGATCGACGCCCTGGAACTCGGCGTGGCCATCCAGAAACGCTACGGACTGAAGCTCGAGGCCACCTCGAGCGACACGCGCCAACACTTCCGCTCAGTGGCCACGCTGGCTGATTTCGTCCGCTCGCAGCAATGAAACGCACGGCACTGGGAGTGCTGGTCGCCGTTCTCCTGATGGCCTATCCGGTCGCGATCTACTTCGGCGACCGATACCTGCGCCCGGGCGACATGCTGGCCGGCCTGTTGCTGCTGCTGGCCCTGCGCATGCTGGTGCATGCGCGGCTGACACGGCGTCGCCGCATCTTCGACATCGTGTCGGTCGTGCTGCTGGCCGCCGCCGCGGTGGCGGTCGCGGTCTGGCTGCCGCATTTCCCGATGCGCTGGCTGAAGCTGTATCCGGCGCTGTTCGACGCGGTGGTGTTCGCGGTCTTCTTCGGCTCGCTGTTCACCCGCCGGCCCCTGGTCGAGCGGTTCGCACGCGCCTTGCAGCGCGGGGAACTGCCGGCGCCCGCCATCGCCTACACGCGCCGCGTCACCCGGGTCTGGAGCGCGGTCATGGCGGTCATCACGCTGGTCGCGCTGTATACCGCATGGTGCACGCCGACCCGGGTCTGGTCCCTGTTCAACGGCGTCCTCGTTTATGCCATTCTCGGGCTGGTGTTTGCCGTGGAGTACGGGGTGCGCCGGCACCTGCAGCGCAAATGGAAACAGGCATGAAGCAAACGGTGGAACGGGTGGCCATGGTGGACGTCTCGGGCAAGGTGCGGGACCTGGTCCTGTGGCCGCGCGTGAACGCGCTGATCCGCACGCTGGAGGAGCGCGAGGCGCGACACTGCGCGCTCGTGTGCGCATCGACCGAGGCATTCCTGGTCGGCATCCTGGCCCTGATGTGCAGCGGGCGCACCGCGGTGTTGCCGGGTACGCCGACCGTTGCGTGCGCGGATGCGGATACGGACCTGCTCATCACCGACCGGCCGGTCCACGCGAAAGACGATGCGACGATCGCCGTGCCCGCCGCGGGCGAAGGCGGCGATCATCGCCCGCGCCCGTTCGACGACAGCGGCGAGATCCGGTTCTTTACCTCCGGATCCAGCGGGCATCCCGGGATCGTGCGTAAATCCGTCGCCCTGCTGTGCGCCGAAGGCCGGGCCATGCAGGCGACTTTCGGTCCGCGCGTGCAGACATCCATGGTGGTCGCCACCGTGCCGCTGCACCACCGCTTCGGCTTCATTACCGGGGTCCTGTGGCCCCTGCTGGCCGGATACCCCTTCTACGCCGGCAAGTGCGGCACGCCCGACGGCCTGTATGCCGCGCTGGCCGCACGGCGGGCCATCATCGTCAGCAGCCCGACCTTCCTGGGCAGCCTGCGCGAGCTGGGGCTGGCCCTGCCGGCGGACCGGGTGGAGGCGATATTCTCGGCCGGCGCACCGATATCCGACGAACTGGCCGCCTGGCTGCACGAACATTGCGGCGCGGCGCCGACCGAAATCTACGGCAGCACCGAGATGGGCGGCGTCGCCTGGCGGCGCTGGTCGCCGGAAACCGGACAGATGCCCTGGCAGGCGTATCCCGGCACGCAAACCGACATTCGCCCCGGCGCCGACGGCCAGCGCCTGCACGTACAGGCGGCCTATACCGACGGCTGGATGGTGGCCGACGATTTCGTGCGTCCCGTGGACGGCGGCTTCGCGCTGCTGGGGCGGGTGGACAGCGTGGTCAAGGTGGCCGACAAGCGCGTCTCGCTGGAAGACATGCGCGTGAAACTGTGCACTCATCCCTGGGTGGCCGATGCGCGCGTGCTGCTGGTTCCGGCAGCGCACCCGCGTCCGGGCGTGGTGGCGATACTGACCGCCGCCGGGCAGGCGGAACTGGCGCGTGGCGGACGCCGCGCCACGGTCGCCGCGCTACGCGATTTTCTCGCCGGCCGTTTCGAGCCGGTGCTGCTGCCGCGCAAGTGGCGGTTCATCGAGGACTGGCCCGACGACGCCATGGGCAAGGTCAAGCGCCAGTTCCTGCTGCAGGTCCTGGAGCAGCCGGCATGAAGGGCCTGCCGGAAGTCCTCGCCTGCCGCCAACAGCCTGCCGGGACCGAATTCGACCTGCACGTTCCACCCGACTGCGTGTGGTTCGACGGCCACTTCCCCGGCCGGCCGATCCTGCCGGGGGTGGTGCACGTGGGCTGGGCCATGCACTTCGCGGCGCAGGCCTACCCGCGCGGGACGGCACCCCGGACATTGAAGCGGGTGAAATTCAAGCTGCCGATCCTTCCCGGCGCACGCCTGGTGCTGCGCATCGTGCCCGACGGCGACTCGCTGGCCTACGACTACCTGGCCGAGGGCACCAGCATGTCCAGCGGGGTGTTGTGCCTTGACGGATAAGGGCGCCTTTGCTGCCTGCGCCGTGGTCCCGGTGTTCAACCCGGGCCACCGCCTCACGGCCGTGGTGGCCGGGCTGCGCGAGCGCGGGCTGCCGGTCATCCTGGTCGACGACGGCAGCGACGCGGCGACGGCCGGCATGCTTGCCGGGCTGGCCGCCGCGGCGCAGGTGGATTGCATCACGCTGGAGCGCAACCAGGGCAAGGGTGCCGCCGTGATGGCCGGCCTGCGCGAGGCGGGCCGGCGCGGCTTCACGCATGCCCTGCAGGTCGATGCCGACGGCCAGCACGACCTTGCCGACGTGCCGCGCCTGCTGGATCTGGCCCGCCGCCATCCGGGCGCGCTGGTTTCCGGCCGGCCGGTCTACGACGAATCGGTGCCGGCGGTACGTTTCTACGGACGCTATCTGACCCACGCCCTGGTCTGGCTGGAAACGCTTTCGCTCTCGTTGCGCGACAGCATGTGCGGCTACCGGGTGTACCCGCTCGTGCCCACTCTGGCGCTGATGGCACGGGTGCGCATCGGACGGCGCATGGATTTCGACACCGACATCATGGTGCGCCTGTACCGGGCCGGCACGGAAAGCCGCTTCGTGCCCACCCACGTGCGTTATCCGGAAGACGGCGTGTCGCACTTCCGCATGCTGCGCGACAACCTGCGCATGATCTGGCTGCACCTGCGCCTGCTGGCTGGCATGGTGGCACACCTCCCGATGCGCAGGCGGCGCGAGAAGCCTCGCCGCAGCCGGCACTGGGCGCACATCGCCGAGCGCGGCAGCATGGCCGGCCTGCGCTTCCTCGGCTGGGTGGACCGGGTGCTGGGGCGCCACGCATGCCGCGTGCTGCTGGCGCCGGTGGCGGGCTATTTCCTGCTCGCCGACGGCACTGCGCGACGCGCCTCGCAGGCGTTCCTGCGCGCCGCCGGCGCGCATCCCGGATGGACCAACCGTTTTCGCCAGTTCCTGAACTTCGCCATGTGCACCACGGACAAGGTACGCATCTGGCGCGACCCGTACAGCATCCCGGTCGACTGCAGCCCGTGCACGCAGCTGATGGAGCATCTCGGCCGCGGCCGCGGCGCCCTGATGATCGCCGCCCACCTGGGCAACATGGAGGCCGCGCGCGCCTTCGCCCAGCAGGTTCCGCACGCCCGCATCACCGCCCTGGTCCACAGCGGGAACTCGCTGATGATCAATGCCATGCTGCGCAACGCCAACGCCGACTATCCGTCACGGCTGATCCAGGTGGACGCGGTCGGCGCGGACACCGCGTTGCTGCTCAAGTCGCGCGTGGATGCCGGCGAGGTAGTGGTGATCGCCGGCGACCGGATTCCCGTGTCCAGCGGCGGCCGCACGCTGAGCGTGCCCTTCCTGGGCCGCAACGCGCCGTTCGCGCTGGGCCCCTACGTGCTTGCGCACACGCTGGACTGCCCGGTGTATCTTCTGTTCTGCCTCAAGCACGGGCGCGGCTACCGCATGTTTGCCGAGCCGTTTGCCGAGCGCATCCGCCTGCCGCGCGGCCAACGCGAGCAGGCAGCGGTCCGGTGGGCCACCCGTTATGCCGAACGGCTCGGCGAGTACGCGCGCCGCTACCCGTTGCAGTGGTACAACTTCTATGACATCTGGGCGCCTACCCTGGATGCCGCTCCCGTTTCGCGCAGGAGGGATCATGCCGCCAGCAGCCGATGACCCGACCCGGGCACCCCGCGGCGCACGCCCGCGCCTGGCCGACAAGGCCCTGGTGATGGCCCATTGGGACACCGTGGTGTCCTTCCACGATGTGGACCCGGCGCAGATCGTCTGGCACGGCAGCTATTGCCGCTTCTTCGAACATGCACGCGAAGTGCTGATGCGCAAGATCGACTACGATTACCCGCGCATGCGCGAGTCGGGATACGCATGGCCGGTGATCGACACCCGCATCCGCTACCTGCACCCGATCCGCTATCCCCAGGCGATCCGGGTATGGGCGGGTCTCACCGAATGGCAGAACCGCATGAAGATCGAATACGAAATTTGCGCCGGCGCGGACGGCAGGCGCCTGACCACCGGGTACACCATCCAGTGCGCCGTAACCCTCGACGGCTGGGAACTGCAACTGCTGAGCCCGCCGGCGTTCCTGGCTTGCCTGGAGGCCTATCTGCCATGACGGAACGCTTCGGACACGGCGTCTGGCGGCTGGTCGCATGGCTGGCCCTGGCGGTGCTGATCGGCACACCGATGCCGGGCCGCACGGCGCAGACGACAGGCATCCACGAAGCCTTCCGCGCCAGTTTCGTGCAGACGCGCACGCAGCCGGGCTTTCCCCAGCCCCTGGTCAGCCACGGCACCCTCAGCGTCAGCCCCGAACACGGCTTCACCTGGGAAATCACCCGTCCCTACCATTACCGGTTCAGCATGGACCAGGACGGCACCCGGGAAGTGTTGCCGGACGGCACGCAGCGGACGCTGCATGCCGCCGACGCTCCCTGGCTGACCGCGGTCCGGCAGATTTTCGTGGCCGCCTTGTCCGGCGATCGCGCCCGCCTGGCACGCTACTTCACGGTGAGCGTCGCGCCGGCCAGCGGTGAGCATGGGCGGCATCTGGTGCTGACGCCCAAGTCCGGGGCACTGGCCAAGGTCATACGCCGCATCACGGTCACCGAACGCTCTCCCGGCCGGCCGCAACGCCTGCATGTCGAGGAGGTCTCCGGCGCGACCATGGACGTGCGTTTCTCGCCCCCCACCGCCGCGCCGCGCTGAGCCATGCGTCGCGGCTGGGTGCGTTGCGCAATCTGGCTGGCGTCGCTGGTCCTGGTGTGCGCCTGGGCCGGCTGGCGCATGGACGCCGGCGGTCCGATCCAGAGCAACATCCTGGGGCTGTTGCCACAGGATCACGCAGGCGATGCCGTCGGCAAGGCCGTGGCGCGCAGCCGCGAGGCGTTCGGCCAGGAAATGCTGGTGGTGATCAGCGGCCCCGACACGGCCGCGACACGCAAGGGCGCGCAGGCCGCCCGCCGGGCGCTGCGGGCCGCCGGGCTGGCGGCCCATGCGGCCGTCGAGTCGATGGACAAGGCCCTGTCACTCTATCGTGCCCATCCCTTCGCCCTGCTGACACCCGCGCAGCAGGCGCGGCTGGAATCGGGCGGCACCCGGGCGCTGGCCACCGACATCGCGGTATCCCTGGCCAGTCCGGCTGGCATGGTCGACCTGGCGCACGACCCGGGAGGCTACCTGCAGCATTTCCTGGCCACCTTGCCGCGCCCGTACCCGCGGTTCCTGCCCGACGGGAAGATGTTGTCGAGCGTGCGCGGAGGCCGGCGCCTGTTCCTGCTGCGTCTGCATCTGCCCGCCAGCGCCTTTGGCGGCGCCGGACCCGAACGCGCCGTCACCGGCCTCGCGGACGCGCGCCGGGCGCTGTCCCGTGCGTGCGGCGACTGCCGCCTGGAAGCGACCGGGGCCGCCCTGTTCGCGCAGGCGGCGCGGCAATCGGGCCAGCGCGAGACGCTGTGGCTGGGCGGAACCTCCACGCTGCTGATCATGCTGCTGATCGCCTACGTGTTCCGCAGCCTGGCGCCGCACCTGCTGGGCTTCCTGCAGCTTTTCGCCAGCGTCGCCGCGGCCGGCGCGGCGGTGATCGGCGTGTTCGGCTCGATCAACATCCTGACCCTGGTGTTCGGCACCACCTTGCTGGGCATCGCGATCGACTACGCATTCCTGTATTTCTCCGAATACTGGTTCGGCTCCAGCCCGCCGCCCGCGGTGATGGGCAAGATCCGCTCCGGCCTGGTGGTGGGCCTGATCACCGGGACGCTGGCCTTCGCCTTCCTGTTGCTGGCCGGATTTCCGGCACTGGCGCAAATCGCCGTGTTTTCGATCGCCGGGCTGCTCGAGGCGGCCCTGGTCGTGTGGCTGGTCTTTCCCGTCGCCCTGCACCGTCCGCCGCGCGTGGCCGTCCATCCAACCGTGCGCTGGCCGCAACACTTCGTCGCCGCCGCGTGCCGCCCGTCGCGCTGGCGCTGGATCCTGCCGCTGGTGGCGCTGGCGGCCGCCGTGCCGGGCTGGCTGATGCTGCAGGCCCATGACGACGTGCGCGAGCTGACGCATTTCCCGCCACACCTGGTGCAGGCCGACCAGGCCGTGCGCCGGACGCTGGGACGCTATCCGGCCTCGGGTTTCCTGCTGACGCAGGCCGGCGACCTGGCCACCGCGCTGGAGCGCGAGGATCGCCTGTTCGCGCGCATCACCCGGACCTTGCCGCAGGCCACGCCGATCGGCCTGGCCGGCTTCGTGCCGCCACCGGACCGGCAACAGGCCAGCCTGGCCACCTGGCAACACCTGCTCGAGGACCCGAACCGGTTGCGCGACAGCCTGACCCGGCTCGGCCTGCCGGCCGGTCTGGCCGGCACGATCGAAAAAGCCTGGCAGACGGCACCGCACCAGACCCTGGACGCGAAAGCACTGGTGCATGCCGTACCGGCCTTGGAACGTTTCCTCGTGCCCACCGACCACGGCGTCGCCCTGATCGCCACCGTGTTCGCCGACCACGATCCCGACCCCGCGGCATTGGCCGCGGCGGCCCGGGCCTCGCCCGGCAGCCAATACGTGCGCTCGCTCGAACGCATCGACCATACCTTCTCGCGGCTGCGCGTGCGGGCCACCGGGCTGGTGGTGATCGGCTACCTGCTGATCTGCGTGATCCTGATCGCACGCTACGGCTGGCGCGAGGCCCTGCGCATGCTCTACCCGCCGCTGGTGGCCCTGGGCGTCACCCTGGGCGTTCTGGGCTGGCTGGGGGAGCCACTGAACGTGTTCAGCGTGGTGGCGCTGATCCTGATCTTGGGGCTGGGCCGCGACTACGCTATATTCCTGCGGGAAATCGGCGGCACGGAGCGCTCGGCGGCGCTGGCCATCACCTTGTCGGCCCTGACGACCCTGTGCTCCTTCGGCCTGCTGGCATTGAGCGCGACCCCGGCGCTGCACGCGTTCGGCATCACGACCCTGGTCGGCATCGCGGCAAGTTTCCTGGTGGCACCGTTGTCGCTCGAACCACGCGCACGGGAAAGTGAATGAAACCTCTTCGCCATCTCTGCTGGTTGCCGGTGCTGCTGCTGGCCGCTTGCGCCAGCCTGCCGCAAGGTCCCGGCTGCGTGGCCGTCGGTCCGCACGGCGCGGCCTGCCTGTTGCCGCCGGCCGCCCTGCCGGCCACCGACGCCAATCATCTGGTGAGCGTGCGCCACGATGGCCGCACACGGCACTTTGTCGGCCGCCTGCATGTCGACGATAAGGTGCTGGAACTGGCGGCCTCCAGCCTCCTCGGCATGCCGCTGTTCACGATCCGCTTCGACGGCAAGAGCGTGCATGCCTCGCCGGAGCGCAAGGAACTACCCGCCGACCTGGTCGCGGTTGTGCTCGAGGCCGCCCTGGCCGACCCCGCGCGCCTGCGCCCGCGTCTGACCGGGCTGCGGCTTGCCGTGCATGACACCGGCAGCGGGCAGACCCGTACCCTGACCGAACGCGGGCGGACGGTGGCCCGGATCGAGCGCTCCGACGGACCCCTGGCCCAGGCACGCCTGGTGATCCACATCGACCCGGTCGACACCGTGCTGACCCTGACGCCGTTGCAGGCCACACCATGAGTACCGCGTACCTCCACGCATTGGGCATCGTGAACGCCCTGGGCCGGGGCGCCGACGCCGTGCGCGCCGGCCTGGCCAGCGGGGACATCAGCCGGATGGTGGCCAACGACTGGCTGAGCGACGGCACGCCCACCTGGGTTGGCGCGGTCGACGCGCCCCTGCCCGAGATTCCCGCGGCGCTCGCGGGCCATGCCTCGCACAACATCCGTCTCCTGATGGCCGCGGTGGACGACATCCGCGACGCCATCAACTCGGCCCTGGAGCGCTACGGTCCCGGACGCATCGGCATCGTGCTCGGCACCAGCACCTCCGGTTCGGCCGAAGCCACCCGCGCGATGACGGCCAAGCTCGACCAGGGCGCCTTTCCCGCGGGCTACGACTACCGCTGCCAGGAGCTTGGCGCACCCGCCGAATTCCTGCGCGCCTGGCTCGGCCTCCGCGGCCCCGCCTGGGTCATCTCCACGGCCTGCACCGCCAGCGCCAAGACCTTCTCGGCCGGCCGCCGCCTGCTCGACAGCGGCCTGTGCGACGCGGTCATCGTCGGCGGCGCGGATTCCCTGAACCGGCTCACGCTCAACGGATTCCATGCCCTGGGCGCCATCGACGCCGGGCACTGCCAGCCATTCAGCGCCAACCGCCGCGGCATCAACATCGGCGAAGGCGCGGCGATCTTCCTCATGCGTCGCGAGCCGGGTCCGGTGGCCCTGCTGGGCATGGGCGAGACTTCGGACGCCTACCACATCTCCGCGCCGGACCCGAGCGGACGCGGTGCGGAGGCGGCCATGCGGCAGGCGCTGGCCGACGCCGGAATCGCCCCCGAAGCAGTCGACTACATCAACCTGCACGGCACCGCCACCGTGCACAACGACCGCATGGAAAGCCACGCCGTGGCGCGCGTGTTCGGCCACGCCACGCCGTGCAGTTCCAGCAAGCCGCAGATCGGGCACACCCTGGGTGCGGCCGGCGCCATGGAAGCGGCCCTGTGCTGGCTGACGCTGACGGCAGACGGCCCGGCGCCGCTGCCGTCCAACCTCTCCGACGGCGTCGCCGATCCGGAGCTGGCTCCCCTGCACCTGGTCGAACGTGGCGAGCACGCGCCGTGCCGCATTACCCTGAGCAACTCCTTTGCCTTCGGCGGCAACAACGCGAGCGTGGTACTTGGCCGTGGCTGACGACTTTCCCCCGATCCGCGAACTGATCCCGCATGCCGGCCCGGCGGTGCTGGTCGACGCCGTGCTCAGCGACTGCCCCGAAGCCATCGAGGTCGAGGCGCTGATCACCGACAAGCATCCCTTCTTCGAACCGCCGCATGGCGTCCCGGCCTGGGTCGGCATGGAAATGATGGCCCAGGCCATCGCCGCCCATGCCGGCCTCTCCGGCCAGCGCGAACATCACGCGCCGCATCGCGGCATGCTGCTGGGCACGCGCCGTTACCACGCCAGCGTGCCGTTTTTCGCCGCGGGCATGCGCCTGGTCATTCGCGCCGAGTCCGAATTCCGCGGCAGCAACGGCGCGGCCGCGTGCCACTGCGTGATGCTGCACGAGGGCAAGCCGATCGCCGAGGCCCGGCTGGTCATCCTGGAGGAACCCTCATGACCGCGAACCGCCGCGTACTGGTAACCGGCGCCAGCGGCGGCATGGGCCAGGCGATCGCGCGCGCGCTGGCCGGCGCCGGTTTTGCGCTCGCCCTGCACTGCCACCGCCACCGCGATGCCGCCGACACGCTGGCCGCGGCCCTGCCCGGCTCGCACGTGCTGTCGTTCGACGTGGCCGACCGCGACGCCACGCGTGCCGCCCTGGAAGCCGACGTGGCAGCCCACGGCGCGTTCTGGGGCGTGGTGTTGAACGCCGGCCTGAGCGCCGACAACAGCTTCCCGGCCATGCCCGCGGACGACTGGGACCGGGTGCTGGCCGTGAACCTGGACGGCTTCTACAACGTGCTGCACCCGCTGGTCATGCCGTTGGTACGCCTGCGCGACGGCGGACGCATCGTCACCATGGCTTCGGTCGCCGGACTGATCGGCAACCGCGGCCAGACCAATTACAGCGCGGCCAAGGCCGGCCTCATCGGCGCCACCAAGGCGCTGGCGATGGAGCTGGCCAGCCGTCGCATCACCGTCAACTGCGTGGCGCCGGGCCTGATCGAGACCGCCATGTCACATGACGCCCCGGTCGATACCATCCTCGAGCACGTGCCGCTCAAGCGCATGGGCGCGCCGGAAGAAGTGGCGGCCCTGGTGGCCTTCCTGTTCAGCGACGCGGCAGCCTATATCACGCGCCAGGTGATCGCGGTCAACGGCGGCCTGTGCTGAAGCGGATCGGCGCCGGACGTCCGGCGCCCATGCCACGCCTCAGCGGAAGCGGTCCGTCGCCTCGATGAGCTCGTGCAGGTTGCCCGGCTCGGTGTCGGAATGGCCGGCATCCGGGACCACGCGCAGATCCGCCTCGGGCCAGGCGCGATGCAGGTCCCAGGCGCTGCGCATCGGGCATGTTATGTCGTAGCGGCCTTGCACGATGACCCCCGGCAGATGGCGGATGCGATCCACGTTGCGCAGCAGCTGGTCGTCGTGCTCGAAGAATCCGCCGTGCACGAAATAGTGGCATTCGATGCGCGCGAACGCTTCGGCAAACGCGTCCTCGCCACTGTCGCGGATGTACTCCGGATCCTGATACAGGCTGCTGGTCGAGCCTTCCCACACCGACCAGGCCCGCGCGGCGGCCAGGCGCACGGCCCGGTCCTCGCTGGTCAGCCGTCGATAATAGGCGCTCATCATGTCGCCGCGCTCGGCCTCGGGAATGGTGGCTACATAGGCTTCCCAGGCGTCGGGATAAATCATGTCGGCACCGACCTGGTAGAACCACTCCAACTCACGCCGGCGCAGCATGAAGATGCCGCGGATCACCAGTTCGGTGACGCGCTCGGGATGGGTTTCGGCATACGCCAGCGACAGCGTCGAACCCCACGAGCCGCCGAACACCATCCACTTGTCGATGTCCAGGTGCTCGCGCAGGCGCTCCATGTCGGCCACCGAATGCCAGGTGGTGTTCTCCGTCAGTTCCGCGTACGGCGTGGAGCGCCCGCAGCCGCGCTGGTCGAACAGCACGATGCGGTAGGCCTGCGGATCGAAAAAGCGCCGGCCATACGGCCTGCTGCCGAAACCGGGTCCGCCGTGCACGAACACCACCGGCTTGCCCGCAGGATTGCCGGACTGCTCGTAATACAACGTATGGAGATCCGACACCTGGAGGAAGCCGGTGTCGTAGGGATCGATTTCGGGATATTGCTGACGGCGCGGTTCGGACATGACAACTCCTGGAAAAATACCGCAGGCAGGCAGCCGGGCACGACGGGCGGTCCGGCTTCACACGACCGCGGTGGACAGCGACGGGCCGGGGCCGGCGATCAGGAATCGACCGCCACGGCGCCACGGCGCTCCTCCTGGCGCCGTTGCCACCAGGTCCACAGGAAATACACCGGTATCCCCGAAAGCGGAATCCCGATGCTCAGACTGGTGGCCCCGGGCTGGAGCCAGAAGGAATTGATGACGATCAGCGCCACGGCGAGGACGAAGAAAGCGGGCACGACGGGGTAGCCCGGCACGCGATAACTGCGCGGGAAATCCGGGCGCTTCACGCGCAGCACGAACAACCCGATCACGACCAGGGCCAGGAACGGCCACAACCCGAGCACATAGGCTTCGGCAAGCTGCAGGAAATCGAGCAGCAGGACGTACACGACGGCAATCGCGGAAATCACCACGGTCGCGACATGCGGCGTGCGAAAACGCCGGTGGATGCGGCCCACACGCTGGAAGAACAGGCGGTCCTCGGCCATGGCGAAAAACACCCGCGCGTCGCACATCACCGACCCGTTGAGCGAGCCGAACACGGACAACATCACCAGCGCCCCGACCACCGACACGCCGATGCGCCCGAACACGGCCGCCGCCGCATCCGCCGCCACGGAACTCGAACCGGCCAGCGCATCGAACGGCAGGGCCCGCAGGTACGCCGCATTCACCAGCAGGTAGGCCAGCGCCACGATGACCACGCCACAGGCCAGGGCCAGAGGAATATTCCGCCTCGGGTTGCGCACTTCGCCCGCCATTTCGGTGAAATTCTGCCAGCCGTCATACGCCCACAACACCGCCAGCACGCCCAGGCCGATGCCCTGCCATTGGAGGGAGTCGGCGGACCCGGACAGCAGGTGGTGGGAAATATCGTCCGGAGCAAGATAGAAAATGGCCGCGCTCAGTCCCAGCAATGCCAGCAATTTGGCACCGGCCGACAGGTTCTGGATCATGGCACCCAGCCGCACCGAACGATAATTCGCGGCCGCGACCACCACGATCAGCAACGCGGCAACGACATGTACCTCGACCGCGGACAAGGGCACGAAGAAAGCCAGATACTGGGCAAATATCAGGGCCAATGCGGCCCAGGAAATCGGGTCGGTGAGCAGGAACATCCAGCCGAACAGGAACGCCAGCGGCTTGCCGAAAGCCTCCAGCAGGTACACGTATGGCCCGCCGGGGCGCGGAAACATGGCGGCAAGCTCGGCAACCGAAAGCGCACCACACAACGCCACCAGCGCCCCCGCCACCCACACGATCGCCACGCCGCCCGCACTGCCGGTCTGGCCGGCGATGGAAGAAGGCAACTGGAAAATCCCGCTGCCGATGATGACACCGACCACGATGGCAATGCATGTCACCAGGCCGAGTCGGCGCGGCAGCGAATCAGGCGTATCTGTCGATGATGTTTGCATCGGGCTAACGTATTACAAGTAATGCATCCAGAAAAGCCCCAATAAAACCTCAAGGAGTTGAAACTTTCGTTCCCCGATTTCATTTTTGGCGATTACCCGATCGCTGCACGATTCCGTTTTCGCGTATCGAAAACCGGTTAATCCCGGAATTCGATTCCAAATCCATCACGCGCCTTTTCCACGGCGAAGGTTCCCGGGTTCCATCGCCCAGCAACCAGACCCGTAGGAGCGCACCTGGGCGCGACGGGCTCAACGCTCAATGGGCCTCCAACCCGTCGCGCCCAGGTGCGCTCCTACTGTGCCAATTGCGCATGGCGGGCAAAAACGGCCAGAAAATCTTCGCCGTAACGCTCCAGCTTGCGTTCGCCGACGCCGCTGATCGAAGCCATGTCCGCACGCGTGTCCGGTCGCGCCCGCAGCATGGCCAGCAAGGTAGCGTCATGGAAAATGATGTAGGCAGGCACGCCCTGCTCGCGCGCCAGGCGCGCACGGGTCTCGCGCAGCAGGTTCCACAGCGCCTCCTCGTGCGGGGCAATGTCCAGACTCTGGTGCCGGCCTCCCTCGCGCCCGGCACCGGGGGCATCCTTGCGCCGCGCGGGGCGGGCTTCGCGGCGCAGATGTACGCTGGCCCGGCCATGCAGCACCGGGCGCGCCGCCTCGGTGAGGCGCAAGGTGCCGTAGCCGTCGTCGTCCGGTTGCAGCAGGCCGGAGGCGGTGAGCTGCCGGAACACGCCACGCCACTGGCGCGCATCGAGATCGCGGCCGATGCCGTACACGCTCAGCCGGTCGTGGCCGCGTGCACGAATGCGCTCGCTGTCGCTGCCGCGCAGCACATCCACCAGGTGGCCGACGCCGAAGTGCTGGCCGGTGCGATAGACGCACGACAAGGCCTTGCGCACGGCCTCGGTGGCGTCCCAGGTGACGGGTGGGTCCAGGCAGTTGTCGCAATTGCCGCACGCTTCGTCCCGGACCTCGCCGAAACAGGCCAGCAGGCGCTGGCGGCGGCAGGCGACGGTTTCGGCATAGCCCACCAGCGCATCCAGCTTGGCGTATTCCACGCGCTTGCGCTCGGCGCCGGCCTCGGAGCGGGCGATGAACTGCCGCTGCGTCACCAGGTCGTTCATGCCGTAGGCCATCCAGGCTTCGGCCGGCAGGCCGTCGCGGCCGGCCCGGCCGGTTTCCTGGTAATAGCCCTCCAGGCTCTTGGGCAGGTCCAGGTGCGCCACGAAGCGCACGTCGGGCTTGTCGATACCCATGCCGAAGGCGATGGTGGCGCACATGACGATGCCGTCCTCGCGCAGGAAGCGCCGCTGGTTGGCCTCGCGTGCGGCCGCGTCCATGCCGGCGTGGTACGGGAGGGCGCGAAAGCCCTCGGTTTCGAGCCATTCGGCAATCGTCTCCACCTTCTTGCGCGACAGGCAGTAGACGATGCCCGATTCACCTTCATGGCCGGCGAGAAACTGCTTCAGCTGCCGGCGTGGATTGTCCTTGGCCACGACCCGGTAGCGGATGTTGGGACGGTCGAAGCTGGCCACGAAATGACGCGCCTCGGCCAGGGCCAGGTGCTCGGTGATTTCCGCCCGCGTGGGCGCGTCGGCGGTGGCGGTCAGGGCGATCCGCGGCACGCCGGGAAACCGCTGGTGCAACACGGCCAGGCGGCGGTACTCGGGGCGGAAATCGTGGCCCCATTGCGACACGCAATGCGCTTCGTCGATGGCGAACAGGGCCAGGTCGATACCGCCCAGCAGGTCCAGGCAGCGCTCGGTAAGAAGCCGCTCCGGTGCCACGTACAGCAGGTCCAGGTCACCCGCCAGCAAGCGTCGCTCAACCTGCGCGCGCGTGATCCCGTCCTGACTGGAATTGAGGAACGCGGCGCGCACGCCGAGCTGGTCCAGCGCCTCGACCTGGTCCTGCATCAGGGCGATCAGGGGCGAGACCACGACGGCGGTGCCCCGGCGCAGCAACGCGGGAATCTGGTAGCACAGCGACTTGCCGCCGCCGGTGGGCATCAGCACCAGCGCGTCGCCACCGGCGACCACGTGCTCGATGATCTCCCGCTGGTTGCCGCGAAAGCTGGTGTAACCGAAGGTCTGGCGCAGGATGTCGTCGGCACTGGGCATGGCGGGCATGCTACCAAAGCATCGAGTAGACGATGTCGGTGCCGGACTCGCCCTCGCGTCGGCGCGTACCGATCAGGGACACCTGCTCGGAAATCGCGAAAACTTCGATGCCCATGGATAGCCGATCCCTTTTATTGTAGGAGCGCACCCGGGCGCGACGGCATCAGCTTTCAATGAGCTTTGACGCACAGGGCCTCCCGCCATTCGCACTACCGTCACCCGGGCGCGACGGCATCAGCGTTCAACGAGCTTTGATGCCGTCGCGCCCGGGTGCGCTCCTACAGGGGCATGCCCCAGATGGCGCGGTCCAGGTCATGGTCCAGGCCGAAGGCCTGCATCGGCACGCGGCCGTTGCGCACCTTCACGCCTTCAGCGCGCAGGCGGCGGCATTGCTCACGGAATCCCGCACTGCCCGGCGGCAGCGCGACGTGGCCATCGGCGCGCAGCACGCGGTGCCAGGGCAGTTCCATGCCGTCCGGCGTCTCGCGCAGGGCGCGTCCGACCATGCGCGCCCGCCGCGGCAGGCCGGCGCGCGCGGCGATGGCACCGTAGCTGGCCACGCGTCCGGCGGGAATGGCCGCCACGGCGGCATAGATGCGCAGGTAGGCTTCGTTCACGGCATCGGGTCGGGTCGAGAGCGGGGGATGGCGGCAACGATACCACCGGGAGCGGCATGCCCCTGTCGTCGGCTCCGTCTCGGGCAGAGCGACGGGACGATTCCTCCGGCGAAAATTCGCCATGCGATAATCCACGCCAGCCACGACTTTTCCGGAGCACGCCATGCCGCAATCGACCGCGATCATCACCGGCGCCGGCGGCGCCATCGCCACGCACGTCGCCGCCGCCTTCCACCAGGCCGGCTGGAAGCTGGCCCTCGTCGCCCACGGCGACGAGGCACGCGAGCGCCTGGCCGCACGGCATCCCGACGCGTGCATCGTGCAGGCCGACCTGGTCGACGCCGCCGCGGCAAGACGCGCCATCGACGCAGCCGTCGCGCAATGCGGCCGCGCCGATGCGCTGCTCAACATCGCCGGAGGCTTCGACATGAGCGCCGCGGCCGACACCACGCCCGACCAGCTGGAAGCCCAGCTGGACATCAACCTGCGCACCGCCTTCAACGCTACCCGCGCGGTGCTGCCGCACATGCTCGACAACGGCGGCGGATTCGTGCTCGGCGTGGGCGCCGGCCAGGCCATCGACGGCGGCGCCTCCTGCGGCACCTACGCGGCGTCCAAGGCCGCCATGATCGCCTGGATGAAGTCGATGCACGCCGAACTGGCTTCCAGAGGCATCGAGATCGGCATCGTCTACCCGATGGGCGCGGTGGACACCGCCGGCAACCGCGCGGCCATGCCCGACACGGACCCGTCCACCTGGATCGATCCCGGCGACCTGGCCGCCACCATGCTGCACCTGGCCAGCCGCGGCGCGCGCGGCCACGTGCGCGAGGCCAGGGTGTATCCCCCGGCGGCGTGAGGAAACGCGCAGGCGACGCCGCCTGCGCAGGGGTTCAGAGGCCCCTCAGTCCCATCGCGACCAGCCAGGCCAGCGCCGTGGTGATGGGTATGGTCAACAACCATGCCCACAGCATGCGCTGCACCACCGACCAGCGGATGGCATTGAAGCGCTTGGCCGCGCCCACGCCCATGATGGCCGAAGACACGCAATGCGTGGTCGATACCGGGATGCCGAACATCGAGGCCACGATGATCACCAGCGCCGAACCGGTCTCGGCCACGAAACCATTGATCGGATGCAGGCGGACCATCTTGTGGCCGAGCGTCTTGATGATGCGCCAGCCACCGCCGGCCGTGCCCGCGCACATCACCAGCGCGCACACCACCACCACCCACGTCGGCACCCCGAAGCTGCCGTCGGGCGACTCCGCGATACGCAGGAAATCCAGCCAGCGGGGCAAGTCGTCCAGCGTGCCCGCAGCCGTGGCTCCGGCCAGGGCCAGGGCCACGATGCCCATGGTCTTCTGCGCGTCGTTCATGCCGTGCGACAGGCCCATCGCCGCCGCCGAGACGATCTGCGACTTGCCGAAAAACGCGTTCACGAACGGCGTCCGGCCGAGGCGGCTGAGGAAATTCCTGCGCCGCGAGAACCACATCAGCAACAGGTACAGCAACGCCATCAGCACGAAGCAGACGAAAAAGCCCAGCAGCGGGGAGGCCACCATCGGAATGATGACCTTGGGCACCACGCCCTTGGCCTGCCACCAGTGCTGGCCGGCCGAGGTCCACCAGATGACCGAATCGAGGTTGTTGTTGCTGGCCGCCAGCGCCGCGCCGATCAGGCCGCCGACCAGGCCATGGCTGGAACTGGACGGCAAACCCCACCACCAGGTGATGAGGTTCCAGATGATGGCCCCCAACAGGGCGCTGATGAGAAAATATGCGCCTTCGTGCACCATGCCGGCATTGATCAGCCCCTCGGCGATGGTCTTGGCCACCGCCGTGCCCCACAAGGCGCCGATCAGATTGGTGATGGCGGCCATGATCACCGCCTGCCCCGGCGTCAATACCTTGGTCGACACCACGGTGGCAATGGAATTGGCGGTGTCGTGAAAGCCGTTGATGTAGGTGAAGGCCAGCGCTATCAGGATGACCAGTATCAGCAATCCGATGCTCACGTAAATTCCTAGGAGTTCTTGAGCACGACGGAATAGATGACGTTGCCCACGTCACGGCACTTGTCGATGGCTTTCTCGATCAGCTCGAACAGATCCTTGGCCAGCATGGCGCGCAGCGGATCGTCCGCATTCAGGTAGAAGTGGCGGTACGGCTCCAGCAGCAGGTCGTCGGCCTCGGCCTCGAGCGCCTGCAGGCGCTCCTGCAGCTTGCGCATGGGACCGATGCGCAGGCCGGTGCGCAGCTCGACCACCATCTGGGCAACCACCTCGGTACAGGCCACCAGGATCTGCGTGCGCTGGCTGAAATCCACGCCCTGCAGCCGGTCCGCCACCAGCACATAGCGGTCGGCAAACTTCTCCACGGTCTTGGGGATCCGGTACAGCTTGCTGTTCATGGCCTCGATGTCCTCGCGGTCGAGGACGGTGACGAAAGTGTTGACCAGCTCCTCGCTGATCTGGGCCGCCAGCTCCTTCTCGCGCTTGCGCGTGGCGATGAAGGTGGCCATGAACGGTGCGCTGTTGCCGTTGTTGATCAGCTTGTCGATGGCGCGGGCCGACTCCAGGGCCGCCTCGGAACTGGCCTGCAGCAGGTCAAAGACCTTGTCGCTGCGGCCAAACATGGTTTGCAGTGAAAACACGCAAACGCCTCCCATGCAGGGGAAAGGATGTCGGCATGCTGACAGCCGAAGGTTTCAGATATGTTACAGGATCGGACGCGCCTGGCTGCATCCGGGCGCCCGATCAGCAGGTACACTGCGCCCATGTTCCTTGCCGCGGAAACCCGATGCTGACCCAACTCGGGCTGATTTTGCTGCTGTCCATCCTGAACGGATTTTTCGCGCTGTCGGAAATGGCCGTGGTGGCGTCGCGCAGGAGCCGGCTCAAGCAGATGGCCCGGCACAGCAGCCGCGCGCGCACCGCCCTGCGCCTGGCGCAGCATTCGGACCGCTTCCTGTCCTCCGTGCAGATCGGCATCACCCTGGTGGTGCTGCTGACCGGCGCGGTCACCGGCGCCTCCCTCAGCCAGAGCGTCGCCGTCGTCATGCGCGGCCTCGGGCTGCCGTGGCTGGCCGCCCACGCCACCGCCATCGGCTCGATCGCCGGCTTCGTGCTGGCCACCTTCATCCAGATCATCGTGGGCGAACTGGTGCCCAAGCGCATCGCGCTGGTCGCGCCCGAGCGCCTGGCCTGCGCCATCGCCCTGCCGATGCTGGTATTTGCGCGCATCTGCACGCCCTTCGTGTGGCTGCTCAACCGGGCCAGCACCGGGCTGCTGCACCTGTTGCGCATGGGGCATACGCGCCGCGACGCCGTCAACGAGGAGGAAATCCGCATGCTGGTCGCCGAGAGCGCCGAGGCCGGCGTGCTCGATGCCGACGAGCGCAACATGGTCAACCGCGTCCTGCGCCTGGGCGACCGCAACGTCGACAGCGTGATGACGCCGCGCACCCGCATCGTCTGGCTGGACACCACTGCGACGCTGGAGGACAACCTGGCGACCATGCGCTCGACCGTATTCTCCCGCTACCCGGTGTACCGCGGCGACGAAAGCGAGGTACTGGGCGTGG
The DNA here is from genome assembly GCA_964567365.1 of uncultured Rhodanobacteraceae bacterium. Classification (GTDB taxonomy): domain Bacteria; phylum Pseudomonadota; class Gammaproteobacteria; order Xanthomonadales; family Rhodanobacteraceae; genus Oleiagrimonas. Next base: position 26,762 of record CAZMMO010000002.1, read on the forward strand.
TCGAGGTCAAGCATCTGCTCGAGAGTGCGCTGGCCGGCACGCCCGACCTGTTCGGCAACATCGTCAAGCCCCTGTACATTCCCTCCACGACGCGCGCCATGGACCTGCTCGACGCCTTTCGCGACGCCGAGACCCGCATGGCGCTGGTGGTGGACGAATACGGCGACATCGAGGGCCTGGTCACGCTCAACAACCTGCTCGAGACCGTGGTCGGCCAGGCCCCTCCGCGCGCCGCCGACCCCGACGCCCCCTACCGGCACGAGGCCGACGGAAGCTGGCTGGTGGATGGCGCCCTGTCCATGGACGATCTGCGCGAACTGCTGCACATGGACCGGTTTCCGCACCAGGACGAACACGAATACCACACGCTCGGCGGCATGATCACGACCGCCTTCGGCCGCATCCCCCGCGAAGGGGAAGCTTTTGCCTGGCATGGCCTGCGCTTCGAAGTGCTCGACCTGGACGGCGCCCGCATCGACAAGGTGCGGATCACCCCGTCGTCCGCAGCCACACGCGAGGCCCCATGACGCCCTCCGACATCGGTCGCCGCCGCACCGTCACCGACCTCCTGCACGACGCCGTGGCGGCCCGGGAAGGCGACGCCATCGACCTGGACACCCTGCTGGAGCCGTTGCGCACGCGCGCCTTCGGCGCCCTGTTGCTGGTGCTGGCCATTCCCAACTTCATCCCGCTGCCGCTGGGCATCGGCGGCATCATGGGGGTGCTGGTGGTTCTGCTCGGCCTGCAAATGCTGTGCGGCCTGGAGCACCCGCTGGTTCCCGCCTGGCTGCGCCACCGGAAGCTCCAGCGCACGCGCGTGGACAATTTCCTCAAGCGCAGCGCACCGGTCACGCGCCGGCTGGAACGCTGGTGCAAACCGCGCCTGGCGCACCTCACGCAACGGCCGTGGCTGGTGCTGTCGGGACTGGCGCTGGTGGTCCTGGGCGCGCTGCTGGCCCTGCCCATCCCGTTCACCAATTATCCGTTCGGCGCCATCCTGCTGGCCTTCTCCTTCGCCCTGCTCGAGCGTGACGGCCTGCTGCTCCTGGTGCTGTGGGGGATGGCCCTGGCGCTGCTGGGAGCGTCGTTCTTCTTCAGCCAGACACTGATCGAGCTGATGCAGCAGATGGTGCATCAGTTTTTCTGAGGCGGGCGTGCCACGCGCACGGCATCGGCCAGGATTCCATGCAGGATGCGCAGTTCGCGCTCGTCCGGCCGCGCGCGCTGGAAAAACCTGCGCAGCCTGAGCGTGACCGATTCCGGCGAACGGCCCTTGTGGAAGTCGATCGCCTGCAGCATCTGCTCCAGGTGCACGAAAAACTGCTCCATCTGCACGGCGTCGGCAGGCACGTCGCCCGGCTCCGGAGGGGCTTCCGTGTCGTCCTGCAACAGGGCCAGGCGCAATTCGTAGGCCATCACCTGTACTGCCTGCGCCAGATTCAGCGAGCTGAAATCGGCCACGCTGGGAATGCGCACCATGGCATGGCAATGCGCCAGCTCATGATTGTCCAGGCCGCTGCTTTCGTTGCCGAACAGCATCGCCACCTGCTGGCCACGCGCCACCGCCTGCCGGGCCTGCTTTGCCGCTTCGCGCGGCAACAACTCGGGCAGGCTGATGCCGCGTCGTCGGGCCGACAATCCCAGCACCAGATGGCACCCGGCCAGAGCTTCGGGAATGCCCTCGTGCACGCGCGCGTGATCGAGTACGCCCGGCGCTCCCACGGCCAGCGCGGTGGCCTCCGGGTCCGGGAAACGGGCCGGGCGCACCAGCTCGAGGCGGTCGAAGCCCATGGTGCGGATGGCACGCGCCGCGCTGCCGATGTTGCCCGGGTGCGAGGTGCGTGCGAGGACGAAGCGGATGGACATGGATGAGGGATGAGTTGCGAGGGACGAGGGGCCAGGGTGGCAAGATCGAAGGCATCAAGAATAGCAGTGCCCTTCGGCACCCGATGTCCACGCACCAACTCCCAAACCAGCGCCCTCGCTACTCGTCCCTTGCCCCTCGTCCCTCAAGCCCCCCGCCACCCACCTGCTACACTGGCGCACCTGCGGCATCCGCCGCCTTGTTCTTTGCGAAGCCAACGCCATGCCCAGACCCGCCGTCAACGTCGCGGTACGCGCCGCACGCGCCGCAGGCAGTGTCATCCTGCGCTACATGAACCGCCTGGACAGTATCCAGGTGATCGAGAAGCACCATCTGGACTTCGCTTCCGAAGTCGACCGCATGGCCGAGGAAAACATCGTCCGCGAGCTCAAGCGCGCCTACCCGCGCCACGCCATCCTGGCCGAGGAATCCGGCCAGGCCGGCGACGGGCCGCTGACCTGGGTCATCGACCCGCTGGACGGTACGCACAATTATCTGCGCGGCATCCCGCATTTCAGCGTGTCCATCGCCCTGCTCGACCACGGCGAGCCGGTCTATGGCGTCATCTACGATCCCCTGCGCGACGAGCTGTTCACCGCCAGCCGCGGCGACGGCGCGTTCCTCAACGACCGCCGCCTGCGCATCGGCAAGCGCGAGTCGCTGGACGGGGCCATGCTCGCCACCGGCTTCCCGTTTCGCCAGCGCGAGCAACTGGAGCCGCAATTGGCCATGGTCCGGCAGTTGCTGTCCCGGGCCGAAGACCTGCGCCGCAGCGGCTCGGCCGCGCTGGACCTGGCCTACACCGCGGCCGGGCGCTTCGACGGCTATTTCGAATTCGGCCTCAAGCCCTGGGACATCGCCGCCGGATGCCTGCTGGTGCGCGAGGCCGGCGGCACCTTCACCGACCTGGCCGGCCGCGACGGCCTGCCCGCGTCGGGCCACCTGATCGCCGGCAACCACCATCTGGTACGGGCCATGGTGGATGTCGCCGCCGACACCCTGCCTGCGGAACTGCTGCGCGGCCCGAAATCCGCCTGACGCGCCACCGCCCCGATGACCCAGGGATGCCCGGCGCCATGGCTGCCGCCGGGGAGGCTCCGATTTTGCATCACGCTGTCCGTGGTTCGATACCTCACCACGAACGGATACCTTGATACCTCGCCACAAATGGGTATCTCGATGCCTCGCCACAACGGATATCTTGATACCTTGCCACGAAGGGATATCTCGATACCTCGCCACGAAGGGAGGCTCCACCAGGGACGGGGCAAGCGAGGCAAAATACCTCCCGTTCGCCCTGAGGTATCGAAGGGCGTGCGCCTCACAGATCAATCAGGGCTTCCGTAGGGCAGATGCTCGCGCAGGAACGGAATGGTGATGCGCCGGTGCGCGGCCAGGGACACGCTGTCCATGCGTTCGAGCAGGTCGTGCAGAGCGCCAAGGTCGCGCGCGTGATGGGCAAACAGCCAGTCGAGCACCGCCTCGTCCAGGCGGATGCCGCGGGCCTGCGCATGCGTGCGCAAGACCTCGCGGCGCTGCTCTTCGTCCAGCGGGTGCAACGCGAGCTGGGTGCATGCGCCCAGGCGCGAGCGCAAATCGGGCAGGCCCGGCGGCCATTGCGACGGCCTGGTGCGGGAGGCGAACAGCAGCGTCGCGCCCTCCGCCCGCATGCGGTTGTACAGGTCGAACAAGGCGTGCTCCGCGGCCGCATCGCCCGCCACGCGCTGCACGTCATCGAGCGCCAGCAGGTCGTTGCCGGCACTGCAGCGGATGGCATCCTCGGGCGGGGACTTCAGGCCGCCCAGGGGCAGGTACTGCACCTGCCGGCCGGCTTCGGCCGCCATCTGGCAGGCAGCCACCAGCAGGTGGGTCTTGCCGCTGCCCGGCGCGCCGGCGAGAAACGGCCATGCGTGCTCCTCGCCGCGGGCGACCTTTTGCAGGATGGACAGCGTCGCGGCGTTGGAACCGGGATGAAAATGCTCGAACCGCTGGCGGCGGGGCCAGCGCAGGGCAAGGGGTATCTGGCGGGTCACTTCAGTCGGGCGTTCTCGGATCGTTCGGGTCGGCGGCGTTCGCGTCCTTGGATGGCGCGCGCGCGTCATCATACAGGTCGCTTTGCCGGTAGCGCTCGTATCCGTAGCGCAACAGCACCATGATCACGGCCGCCGCCGGCAGGGCCAGCAGCACCCCCAGGAAGCCGAACAGGTGTCCGCCCGCCAACACGGCGAATATCACCGCCACCGGATGCAGGCCGATCTTGCCGCCGACCAGCCTGGGCACCAGCACGTAGCCCTCCAGCATCTGGCCGACGGCAAACACGACCGCCAGCAGGCCAATATGCAGCCAGTCGCCGAACTGCACCATCACGGCGACCAGCGCCGCGATCAGGCCGGTGATGAAGCCCAGGTAGGGCACGAAGCTGAGCAGGCCCGCCACCATGCCGATCAACGGGCCCACCGAAAGGCCGATCAGCGTCAGGCCCACGCCGTAGACGATACCCAGGGCCACCATCACCAGCAGTTGCCCGCGCACGAAGGCGCCCAGCACCTGGTCGGACTCGCGCGCCAGGCGCACGATGACGGGCCGCTGGCGCCGCGGCAGCATGCGGTCGATGCGCGCCACCATCTCGTCCCAGTCGCGCAGCAGATAGAACGTGACCACCGGCACCAGCACCAGGTTGGTCAACCACATGGCAATGCCGAAACCGGACTTGGAGATCCGCGTCAACGTGGCCGCGACGATGCTGCCGACCGATCCCACGTGCGACTGCAGGGCCGCGAAAATGCTGGCGCTGTCGAGGCTGCCCGGGCGCAGGTGCAGATGCACCTGCAGCCACGGCAAGGCGACCTCGCGCACCCACTGCACGTAGCGCGGCATGCTTTGGACCAGATGCACCACCTGGCGCTGGATCAGGGGCACCAGCAGCAACGCGATGCCGATGACCACCAGCACCATGATCGTGAACACGATGCTGACCGCCAGCGTGCGGTTGAGCCGCCAGCCCTCCAGGCGGTCGGCCAGGGGATCGCCCAGATAAGCCAGCATGGCGGCCAGCGCAAACGGCATCAGCACCGGCGAAAGCAGCCAGACCAGCAAGGCCAGGACCAGTGCGATCGCCAGCCATTGCCAGCGGCGCGACGTCTCAGGGCGCATCGTCTCCCCCCCCGTCCCGGGATCCGTCCCGCAGTTCGTCATGGGCCATGCGCGCCCAGCGCACCACGTAGTCCAGCCCGCTGGCCAGCGTCAGCGCCGCCGTCAGCCAGGTCCACGGGGTCAGTTCGAGACGATACCACCCGGTTTCGCGGAACAACACCGCCAGGACATACAGGATCTGGACCGTGGTGCAACATTTGGAGATCCAGCTCGGGTGCGCGCGGAAATGCCCGATGACGCGCTGCCAGGCCAGAGCCCCCACGGCGATGACCAGGTCGCGGCCAAGCACCAGCGCGGTCAACGCCAGCGGCGTCTTGCCGATACCGGTCAGCAGCACGAAACAGGTGACCAGCAGCAACTTGTCCGCGGCCGGATCGAGCACGCTGCCCAGCCGGCTGCGCCAATGGAAATGCCGCGCCAGCCAGCCATCCACGCCGTCGGACACCCCGGCCGCCACGGCCAGCCACAGCGCCAGCCGGAAGCAACGCGCCTCGATGGAGAAGGCCAACGGGACCACCAGCACCATGCGCAACACCGAAATGGCGTTGGGCAAGTGGCGCCAAGCCGATGCCGGATGCGAGTCGAACGCCGGCGACTGCATGGGAATCACCGATGCCAGCGCAGGCTGGCGTCGGCTCCTGCGTGCGCCGAAGCGGAGGCGGTGAACCGGCCGTCCCTTTCCAGGCCGGGCAGCACCTGCGACAAGGGGGCGCTGGTGTGCACGTCCAGCAACATGCCGTCACCCCGGGCCGCCTGCACCGACACGCGGTCCACCGCCGGGGCATTGCGCAACGCGTCCAGGACGTCCGCGAAACCCAGCGCCGAGTGGACGCCTTCGACCCACACCGTGCTGTCGCCGCCCATGGCCTGCCCGGGAATGCCGGCCACACCCGTGTCTGTGTCGTTTCCGGCCGAGCCGGATCCCGCCGCTTCCAGGCTGCGCGCCAGGTAGTGGATCGAGGACGGCGCGAAATGCACGATCAGGTCGAAAGGCTGCGGCGAGCCTGCCGCCGCATGCCGGTACTGGTATTGCCGCACATAGGCCGAGGCCTTGCCGGGGATGGCGGCAATCTGCGCCGCCGTGAACGGATGCCCCGCCTCATGCGCCAGCACCTTGCCCAGTGCCGTCGTGAACGCCTCGCCACGCCGGGCCGCGGACGTGTCGGCGACCGGCACGGTGACATCGTACGGCGACGCGGGTTCCGCGACCGGCGCCGGCGTGCTGGATGCCGCCGCGGCGTCCTGCGCCGGCGCGACCCCCGGCACGGCCCACGCCAGCATCGACAACGAAAGGGCAAACATCAGACAACGCATGTGCATGGGCATACCGTCGCATCGGGGCCAGTGGGTGCAAAATCCCCCGGCGGCCACCCTACGCCACGCTTCGCCGGGCGTCCATCCGCGGATTTTGCGGGGTTCAGGGGCAAAGTCTGCCCAATCCGCACGTGAACGTCTATCATAACGGGCTTGCACACGCCGGACCGACGCATGTCCCCGCCAGACCACGACGCCCTGACCTACCGCGCCGCCGGAGTCGACATCGACGCCGGCAACGCCCTGGTCGAGCGCATCAAGCCCGGCGTCAAGCGCACCTTCCGTCCCGAGGTCATGGGCGGACTGGGCGGTTTCGGCGCCCTGTTCGACCTGTCCGGCAAATACCGCGAGCCAGTGCTGGTGTCGGGTACCGACGGCGTCGGCACCAAGCTGAAACTGGCGCAGCAACTGGGGCGCCATGACACCATCGGCATCGACCTGGTCGGCATGTGCGTCAACGACGTGCTGGTGCAGG
>CAZMMO010000003.1:0-15417 GCA_964567365.1 uncultured Rhodanobacteraceae bacterium
CATGAGCCTTGAGCCCGTCGCGCCCGGGTGCGCTCCTACGGGAAGCGGTTGGCCATTCGCGGGTTTTTCTGCCCGCCTGCTTCAAAGACCGTAGCTTTTCAGCAGGGCATCGATACTGGGTTCGCGCCCGCGGAAGGCGAGGAAGCTTTCCCGGGCCGGACGGGTGGCGCCGCGTGCCAGGATCTCGCGGCGGAAGGCGGCGCCGGTGGCCGCGTCGATGGTGCCGGCCGCCTCGAACTTGTCGAAGGCGTCGGCCGAAAGCACCTCGGCCCACAGGTAGCTGTAGTACCCGGCCGCGTAGCCGCCGGCGAAGATGTGCGAGAAGGCGTGCGGAAAACGCTGCCAGGCCGGCGGGTGCAGCACGGCGACCTCGCGGCGCACCTGCTCGAGCACGTCCATGGCGCGCGCGCCGCGTCCGGGCTCGTATTCCAGGTGCAGGCGGAAGTCGAACAGGGCGAATTCCAGTTGCCGCACCAGGAACAGGCCGGCGTGGAAGTGGCGCGCCTTCAGCATGCGCTGGAACAGTTCGTCCGGCAGGGGCTCGCCGCTGCGGTAGTGGCGCGCGAACAGGTCCAGCGTGGTGCGGTCCCAGCCGAAGTTCTCCATGAACTGGCTGGGCAGCTCCACGGCGTCCCATTCCACGCCGTCGATGCCGCCCACCGCGGGCAGATCGACCTCGGTCAGCATGTGGTGCAGGCTGTGGCCGAACTCGTGGAACAGGGTCAGCACGTCGTCGTGGGTGATCAGCGCCGGGATGTCGCCGGTGGGCGGGGCGAAGTTGCAGGTCAGGAACGCGACCGGGCGCTCGAGACGGTCGCCGTCGCGGAAACGCGGGCGGCATACGTCCATCCAGGCGCCGCCGCGCTTGCCGGCGCGCGCGTACAGGTCCATGTACAGGCCGGCGATGACCTCGCCGCCGGCGTCGTGCAGGTCGAAATAGCGTACGTCCGGGTGCCAGGTGTCGACGTCCTCGCGGGGGGCCAGGGTGATGCCGTAGAGCCTGTGCACCAGGGCGAACAGGCCGTCGATGACGGCGGGGACGGCGAAATAGGCCTTGAGCTGCTCCTCGTCCAGCGCGTAGCGCTCGCGGCGCAGTTTTTCCGAGGCCCAGGCAACGTCCCAGGATTCGAGGTTGTCCAGGCCCAGTTGCTCGCGCGCGAAGCGGCGCAGTTCCTCGATTTCCCGCTGCGCCACGGGCCGGGCGCGGCGCACCAGGTCGTGCAGGAACTCCATCACCGTCAACGGCGAGTCGGCCATCTTGGTGGCCAGCGACTCCTCGGCGGCGTTGTCGAAGCCGAGCAGTTGCGCGGCCTCGTGACGCAAGGCCAGGATTTTTTCGATGCGCGCGGAATTGTCGTGTTTGCCGGCGCCTGGGCCCTGGTCGGATGCGCGGGTCTGGTAGGCCCAGTAGACCTTCTCGCGCAGGCGGCGGTCGTCGGCATACGTCAGCACGGCCTGGACCGAAGGCTGCTGCAGCGTGACCAGGTAACCGTCCATCTGCTGGTCCAGGGCGTACTGGCGCAGCACCGCGCGTCCGGATTCGGGAATGCCGGCCAGGTCGCGCTCGTCGGTGATGTGCACGGTCCAGGCGTCGGTGGCGTCGAGGACGGCGTTGGCAAAGTCGGTACCCAGGCGCGACAGCTCGCGGACGATCTCGCGAAAGCGCGTGCGTGCCGGTTCTTCCAGCGCCACGCCGGACAGGCGGAAATCGCGCAGGGCGTGGTCCAGCGCGGCCTTGCGGGCTGCCGGCAGGTCGCCGCCGGCGCGTTCGGCCACGGCGCGCACGGCCTCGTACAGGGCGCGGTTCTGGCCCAGTTGGCTGGAAAACTCGGTGATCTTGTCCAGCGCCGCCATGTAGGCCTTGCGCAGGGAGGGCGTGTCGGCCACCGCGTGCAGGTGCCCGACCGGCGCCCAGGCGCGGGCCAGGCGCTGCTCCAGGCGCTCCTGGGCCAGCATCACGTGGTCGAAATCGCGCGGCGTGTCGGCCGCCGTGATGGTCTCGACGGCCTGGCGGTAGTCGGCGAGGATGGCGTCGATGGCCGGTTCGACGTGCTCCGGCCGGATGGCGGAGAACGCGGGCAGCGCGGAATCGGCGAGCAGGGGATTGTTGGCGGGCATGCGGGGATCGTTGCGTGGTGGAACCGTCAGCGTGGCGTCGCCCCGGGATGAAATCAAGGCGGCGCTCGGCGATATGATGGGGCGGTCCGCCATGCAAGGATGTCGTCCATGACGCACACCACGGCCCTGTCCGCATGAGTCCGGGGCATCTTGACACCCGGGCCCTGCTCGAACGCAACCTGATTTTCGGCAGGCTGGATGCCGCCGAACGGGCTTCGGTGGAACAGGAGCTGGCGCGCATGTCGCTGCCGGGCGGGCAGCAGTTGTTCGCCCGCGGCGAGCCCAGCGACGCCTTGTACGTGTTGCGGTCCGGCAGCCTGGGGGCCTTCAGTGTCCCCGAGGCCGGCGGCCCGCCGCAGTTGGTAGGCCTGGTGGGCAGCGGCGAAACCGTGGGTGCGTTCGGCCTGCTCACGCGCCAGCCACGCGCGCTGGAGGTGCGCGCCCTGCGCGATTCGGAGCTGCTGCGCCTGCCGCGCGCAGGCTTCGATGCGCTGATCGACCAGCATCCCGAGGCCATCCTGGGCGCGGCGCAACTGGCGTTGGAGCGCCTGCTGGAAGAGAACAACCATCCGCCCAGCGTGCGGCCGCGCACCTTCGCCCTGCTGCCCTTCGACCGCCACGTGCCGGTGCGCGAGGTGGCCGAGCAACTGCGGCGCGCCATGGCACCGTTCGGCGAATGCCTGTTGCTGGACGCGAGCCGTGCCGGCGACAAGGACACGACGTGGCTGGCCGAGCGCGAAAGCGAGGTCGACTACGTGCTGTACGTGGACGAGGGTATCGACCCGGCCTGGCGCGAACTGTGCCGGCGCCAGGCCGATGCCTTGCTGTTGCTGGTCAACGCGGGCCGTCGCGAAGAGTCCTGGCCGGATCGCTCGGACCTGGATCGGCATGCGGCCTGGGAGCGGCCGCGTTATCTGCTGCTGCTGCACCCGGACCAGCACATCCTGCCCGGCGCCGCGCGGCGCTGGCGCCGCATGTTCACCCGTCCGCTGCGTCAGCACCACGTGCGCGGGGATCGCATCGAGCACGACCTGGCCCACCTGGCCCGGCTGCTGACCCGGAACAGCACCGGCCTGGTGCTCTCCGGCGGCGGCGCGCGCGGCTTCGCCGTGATCGGCGTCATCCGGGCCCTGCGCGAGGCCGGGGTCGTGATCGATGCCGTGGGCGGCACCAGCATCGGCGCGATCATCGGCGGCGGCCTGGCCCTGGAGTGGAGCGACGAGCAGATGTACGCGGCCTACTACCATGCCTTCGTCGAAGGCCGGCCGCTGGCCGACCGCACCGTGCCGCTGGTGGCCCTCAGCCGCGGCCGGCGCACCGTGATGCTGCTGCGCGAAGCCTTCGGCGAGCACGACATCGAAGACCTGCCGCTGCCGTTCTTCTGCGTCGTCTCCAACCTCACCACGGGCAGCGCCGAGGTGCGCCGCGAAGGCCGCCTGTGGTACTGGACGCGCGCTTCCAGTGCCATCCCCGGCATCCTGCCGCCGGTGCTGCATCATGGGCAGGTGTACGTGGACGGCGCGGTGATCAACAATCTGCCCACCGACGTCATGCGCGACGACGGCCTGGCCCGCATCGTCGCCTGCGACATCAGTGCCGACGATGCCCTGGCCACGCGCATCGAGGAATGTTTCCTGCCTTCGGCGTGGCGCGTGCTGACGCAGACCTGGCGCGGGGCGCGCCCCGGCGTATTGCCGATCCTGCTGCGCGCGGGCATGGTCAATACCGAGGCCGCCAGCGTGCATCGCCGCAAGCTGGCCGACCGTCTGCTGGCCCCGTCGCTGCAGGATGTCGGGCTGCTGGACTGGAAGGCCTACCGGCATGCGGTCGAAACCGGCTACCGCTACACCCTCGACGCGCTGGAAAAGGGCTTGTGGCCAACCTGATCCGATTGATTCCGCGCCGATTCCGCGCACGACGTGCGGCCGCTACAATGCGCGCATGACCAGCCTGCGCGGTTTCCACGGCGTCCATCCCGTCCTCGGCCAACGCGTCTATGTCGATCCCGCCGCCACGGTGATCGGCGACGTGCACCTGGGCGACGACGTCTCGGTGTGGCCGGGCGCGGTGATCCGCGGCGACGTGCATCGCATCCGCATCGGCGCGCGCAGCAACATCCAGGACGGCGCCATCATCCACGTCACCCACGACGGCCCGTACACGCCCGGCGGCCAGCCCTGCCTGATCGGCGCGGACGTCACCATCGGCCACGGCGCGGTGGTGCATGCCTGCACGCTCGGGGACGGCTGCCTGGTCGGCATGCACGCCACCATCCTCGACGGCGCGCGCGTCGAACGGCACGGCTTCGTGGGTGCCGGCGCGCTGGTGGCGCCGGGCAAGGTGGTCGGCGAAGGCGAGCTGTGGCTGGGCAACCCGGCGCGGCGGGTGCGCAAGCTGGACGCGCGCGCCATCGAGCAGCTCGACTACTCCGCCGCCCACTACGTGCGCATCAAGGACCTCTATCTGGTGTAGGAGCGCACCTGGGCGCGACGGGCGTGAGGCTCGTTGAGCGCTGGTGCCGGTCGCGCCCGGGTGCGCTCCTACACACAAACGCGGTCGGCGGGGGGCGGACGATGGAGTTCGAGGCTCTTTGATTGTGTGGAAGGTCAGTGCGTGGCCAGGGCTTCGCGTACCCGCCCGTGCGTGCGCTGCAGCCGGCGTCCCGCCTCGGCCGTGTCGCAACCGGCCAGCAGCGCGGTCACTGCGGTCTTGAGGTTGCCGTCGGCTTCGCCGAGGACGCGCGTCGCGGTGTCCTCGTCGGCACCGGTGATCGACTCGATCATGCGCACGGCGCGCCGGCGCAGCTTGATGTTGCTGGCGCGCATGTCGATCATGTACGGCCCGTAGGTCTTGCCCAGGCGCACCATGACCGCGGTGGACAGGGTGTTCAGGGCGATTTTCTGTGCGGTGCCGGCGCCGAGCCGGGTCGAGCCGGCGATCACCTCCGCGCCGGTCAGCAGTTCGATCGGCTGTTCGGCCGCGGCGGCCACGGCACTGCCGGCATTGTTGACAATGGCCGCCGTGTAGGCGCCGACCTCGCGGGCATGGCGCAATGCGCCGATGACGTAGGCGGTGCGTCCCGAGGCGGCGACGCCGACCACCGCGTCGGCGGCGGTCAGGCCCTGCGCTTGCAGGGCTTCGGCCCCGGCCCCGGCATCGTCCTCGGCGCCTTCGATGGCGCGGGACTTGGCCGACTCGCCGCCGGCCATCAGGGCCACGACCATTTCCGGCGGGGTGCTGAAGGTGGGCGGGCATTCGGCGGCGTCGAGTATGGCCAGCCGTCCCGAGGTGCCTGCGCCGACGTAGAGCAGGCGGCCGCCCCGGTCCAGGCGCCCGGCCACGGCATCGGCGGCCGCGGCCAGTTGCGGTACCGCCGCCAGCGCCGCGGCCTGGGCCGCGGCCTGGGCCTCGACCAGGATGCGGACGACCTCGACGGTCGGACGGCGATCGAGGTCGTCCAGGCCGGGGCGCACCGCCTCGGTCGCCAGGGCGTCCAGCGTGGCGGTGTCGGTGGCGGGCGCTGCCGCGGAAGGGTTCGTGGGTGTGCTCATGCGTGGATTCCTTGGTTCATGTCGCAGCGGTCGCCGGGCGGGAAGCCGCCGCGTCCATCCGCACGATCCAGGGTTCGTGGATGCCGTCGGCGTGGGTCGCCAGCCAGCGGGCCCCGTCGCCCGACGTGCCTTGTGCGACGCCGGTCCGGAGCTTCGTGCCGCACCGTTCGAGCGCCGCGTGCAGCGGCTCCAGCAGCACGTCCCCCATGTCGGCCAGCCCGCCCACGATGGCCACCGGGATCGGGTCCGGGACGTCCAGCGCGGCGGCGCCGGAGGCGATGGAGTCGGCCAGCGCGGCGGCGGCGGCGTGCAGGATGTGCGTGGCCATGGCATCGTGTTGCCGCGCGGCCTGCGCCACGGCCGGGGCAAAGGCGGCCACGGTGCGGGCCGGGTTGGGGTCGGCACCGAGCCGGGCCGCCAGGTCCGCGAGCGTACCGAACTGCGTGCGTGCGGCCGCCAGCAATGGCGTCGCCGGGCCGCGGCCGTCTTCGGCGCGCGCCGCCGCGCGCAGGCCTTCGCGGCCGATCCAGGCGCCGCTGCCCTCGTCGCCCAGCCACGGCCCCCAGCCGTCGACGCGCCGGAAGGCACCGGCGCGGCCGATGGCGATGACGACCGCGCCGGTGCCCGCGGCCAGCACCACGCCGGGCGCGCCGGCCAATGCCCCGGCATGCGAGGTGATGGCGTCGCTGGTCACGGCCACGTGGCGTGCCGGCAGGGAAGTGACAAGCCTGCGCGCGAAGCCGCGTGCCGCGTCCATGGCGGTCAGCGTGCCGGGTGCGCCGATGCAGGCGTGGTCCACGTGCGCGACGCCCGCCCTGGCCAGCAGTGGCGTGACCACGGCCAGGATCGCCCGTTCGGCGACGGCCGGTCCGTTGGCGGCGGTGAGCCCGACGCTGCCCGCGCCCTTGGCCTCGGCCAGGGGCGTGGCGTCCGCATCGGCCCACAGGGTGGCGCGACAGCCCGTCCTGCCGAAATCGACAGCCAGTACGATCGACAAGCCGTCAGCCCTCCGCTTGCCCCGACGCCGAGGGCCGGGGTGCATCCGGCGCTGCCTCTTCCCCCGGGTCGGCGTGGTCGGTGGTGCAGCGGATGTCGGCCCCCAGTTGGCGCAGCTTTTTCTCGATGTGCTCGTAGCCGCGGTACATGTGGTAGATGCGGCGTATCTCGGTCGTGCCCCGGGCCGCGAGGCCGGCCAGCACCAGGCTGGCCGATGCGCGCAGGTCGGTGGCCATCACCGGCGCGCCGGTGAGGTGGTCGCGGCCGGTGACGATGGCGGTGTTGCCGTCCAGGGCGATGTCCGCACCCATGCGCCGCAGTTCCAGCGCGTGCATGAAGCGGTTGGTGAAGACGTTTTCGGTGACCACCCCGACGCCGTCGGCCAGGGTGTTCAGCGCCGTGAACTGCGCCTGCATGTCGGTGGGAAATCCGGGATAGGGCGCCGTGTACACGTCCACCGCGCGCGGCCGCCGCCCGTGCATGTCCAGTTCGATCCAGTCCCCGCCCAGCTGGATGCGCGCGCCCGCCGCCTGCAGTTTCAGCATCACCGCCTGCAGCAGGGCCGGCTGGGTATGCGCCACGCGCACCCGCCCGTGCGTGATCGCGCCGGCGACCAGGTAGGTGCCGGTTTCGATGCGGTCGGGCAGGACGCGATGCGTCGCGCCGTGCAGCCGCTCGACGCCGTCGATGGTGATGACCGACGAGCCGGCGCCGCTGATGCGCGCGCCCATGCGATTCAGGCATTCGGCCAGGTCGACGATCTCCGGTTCGCGCGCCGCGTTGGCAAGGACGGTCCGCCCTTTGGCGAGCGTCGCGGCCATCAGCAGGTTCTCGGTGCCGGTGACGGTCACCTTCTCGAGCACGATGTGGGCGCCGGAGAGGCGCTTGGCGCGGGCGCGTATGTAACCTTCCTCGACCTCGACCTGGGCACCCATGGCCTCCAGGCCGCGCAGGTGCAGGTCCACCGGACGCGCGCCGATCGCGCAGCCTCCCGGCAGCGACACGTCGGCCTCGCCGAAGCGCGCCAGCAGCGGCCCCAGCACCAGGATCGAGGCGCGCATGGTCTTGACCAGCTCGTAGGGCGCGAAGCAGGTGCGGATCGAACCGGCATCGACCGTGATCGTCCCGTCGCTGTCGAGCGTGATGTCCACGCCCATCTGCGCCAACAGGGCGTTCATCGTCACCACGTCGGCCAGATGGGGGATGTTGGTCAGGTGCAGCGGCTCGGCGGTCAGCAGCGACGCGGCGAGAATCGGCAGGGCCGCGTTCTTGGCCCCGGAGGCGGAGATTTCGCCGTCGAGCCGGGTGCCGCCTTCAACAAGAAACTTGTCCATTTCTACCTCGGTTGTCCACCGCCGGTTCGCCCCTGTATCGCGGTTGCAGTTTGCGTGGTGTCGGCCCACTCGGGGCGCAGGGTCCGGTTGGGCGGGACTTTCGCAATATAGCCGACCGCCCGCCTGGCCGAAAGGTTTTCCCGATGCGCCGCCGACGGTGGTTGCCGGCCGTTTCCCGACGCGCCGGAGCAGCCGTTTTCAGGCCGTCCGGCGTGGCGTTGCCGGCGCGCCGTCCGCGGGCGGGCTGGCGTGGGTCAACGAGAGCAGCCCGCCCACGACCAGCGTGATGGCGGCACCGATCGGCACGTACCACGGGAAGGCCAGCGACTGGCCGTGGATCTTCACGCCTAGCACGATCACGGCCATCACCACCAGGGTGACGACGAAGGCCACGGCCCCGTCGCGCTGGTTGGCGCGCTTGATCAGCAGGCCCAGCAGGAAGGCTCCCAGCAGCGCACCGTAGGTGTAGCCGGTGATGCTCAACCCCAGCACCACCACCGGGCTGTCGGTGTTGGTGAACATCGAGGCGAAGCCCACCAGGGCGCCGGCCCAGAGCAGGGTCGTGATGCGCGACATGCGCAGCATCGTCTGGTCGCTGTAGTTGCGGCGGTGGAACAGGTGGACCAGATCGGTGACGGTCGAGTTCGACATCGAGTTCATGGCCGAGGACAGCGAGCCCATGGTCGCGCCCAGGATGCCGGCGATCATCAGGCCCGAGATGCCCACCGGCAGGTCGCGGATGATGAACAGCGGGAACAGCTGGTCGGAATCGGTCAGGCCGAGCTGGTGCGGCGTCTGGCCGCCGTAGTTGATCCACAACAGGGTGCCGACGAAGGAAAACAGCGCGAACTGCAGCATCACGAAAATGGCGCTGCCGATCATCGCCTTGCGCCCGTCGGCCAGGCTCTTGCAGCCGAGGATGCGCTGCACCATCAACTGGTCCGAACCGTGCGAGGCCATCGTGAACACCGCGCCGCCGAAGATCGCCGCGACGAAGGCGTACGGATCGGTGAGGATCGGCGCGCCAAAATCGAAGACCTCGAACTTGCCGGCATCCCAGGCCCGGCCCAGTTCCGCCAGTGGCGTGTGATGGAGCAGGATGATCGCGCTCAGGACCGCGCCGCCGAGGTACAGCATCATCTGGATGGCATCGGTCCACACCACGGCGCGGATGCCGCCGATGTAGGTGTAGCCGACCGTCACCGCGGTGAGCACGACGATGATCTCGAGATAATTCGCGCTCAGGCCCATCGCCGCCAGCAGCAGGGCAATCGGAATGGCCGCGGCGAACAGGCGCACGCCTTCGGCCAGCAGGCGCGTGACCAGGAAGGTCACCGAGGCCAGCCCCTGCACCTTGGTGCCGAAGCGCTGGCCCAGATACTGGTAGGCGCTGACCAGATCGCCGCGCATGTACAGCGGCAGCATCACCATGGCCACGATGATGCGGCCGATCAGGTAACCGCAAGCCAGTTCGACGAAGCCGTAGGCGCCCATGTAGGCGACGCCGGGCACGCTGATCACGGTCAGCGTCGAGGTTTCGGTGGCGACGATCGAAAAGCACACCGCCCACCACGACAGGCCGCGCTCGCCCACGAAGTAGTCGGCCGCCGAACGCTGCTTGCCGCTCAGGCGCAGGCCGATCGCGGCAATGACGACCAGGTAGACGACGATGACGGCCAGGTCGAGCCAGCGCATCAGGCGGCGCCCCGCGCGGACAGGCGGGTTTGCCGCCGGTGCGGCGTGCGGCGTGCGCAGGCCGTCGTCACCGCGGGAGAGAGGATGCTGGCGCGGTCATGGCGTGTCGTGTTCATGGTGGTTGAATCCCGTGGCTGTCCGAACCGTGTTTCCCCCGTGGCATCCGTCGCCGCCGCCGTTGTCGACGGGCGCGTGACGCAGGCCGGCATGAGCTGGCGGCGCGGGCGAAGCGGCGATTTTATCGGTAATGCGTGAGACGTGTTATCGGGTTTTTGAATGACAACCGCATGTTGACGTATCGGCCGTCGTGCGCGGCCCGTGGAAAACGCATCGCCGCGCGTGCCCCGAAGCATCAATAATCGCGCCGCAGCCAGTCGGTTTTCGCGGTATTCCAGGCAGTGACCGCGTGCGTGCCGATTTTCACGTCGTGCACGTACCAGCCGCGGCCGCTGGCTTCGAAATGCGAGCCGTAGGAAACCGTGCGATACAGGAATCGCACGTATTGCGTACCTGCCGGCAGCGGCAAGGACTTGCGTTGCCAGCCGTGGCTCGATCCGCTCAGCCTGGCCAGCGTCTTCCAGTGCTTGCCGTCCGCTGAGGTCTCGACCAGGCCGCGGCCGTTGCCCGGCATGGTCCGGTACCAGGTCTGGAAGGACAGCGTCTCGCCGTCGTTGACCTCGACCCTGGCGGTCAGGTCGCGGTTGAGAAAATTGCCGTAGCCGGAGAACCAGGCCTTGCCGCCGCCCGGAACGGCGACCGGGATGGCCGCGGCGACCTTGGTCATCACCTGCCGGATCGCGGTCACGGCCGAGGCGCCGATGCGCGTGGGATGGACCCGGTTGGTCAGCAGCACGGCGACGACGTCGTTGGGCTTGTTGATCACGATCATGGTGCCGGTGTAGCCCTCGTGGCCGGCCGTGTGCGGCCCGGTCAGCGCGCCCATCAGGTAACCGCGATCGATCGACCATCCCAGCCCGGTCGCGTCCTCGGGAAACTTCTTGTTCCAGTTGGTCAGCAGCAGCTTGACCGCCTTTTGCGAGAGCACGCGCACGCCGTCGTAGGTGCCGCCGTTCAACATCATCTGGCCGAAGATGGCCAGGTCGTGCGCATCGCTGAACAGGCCGGCGTGACCGGCCACGCCGCCGAGCGCCCAGGCATTGCCGTCCTCCACCTGGCCGCGCAGCAGGCCGCGATGGTTCCACGGCTGGTACTCGCTGGCCGCGATGCGCGGCCGCAGGCTGGCCGGCGGGTTGTACAGGGTGCTGTCCATGTGCAGGGGACCGGTGAGGTGCTTGCGCAGGAACACGTCCTCGCGCTCGCCGCTGAGCTTTTCGACCAGCGCGCCCAGCGTGATGAAGTTGCTGTCGCTGTAGACGTAGCGGGTTCCGGGTCGATAGCCCAGCGGCAGTTGCAGCACGTAGTCCAGGCGCTGCTGGCGGGTTCCCGGGACGTCGAAAATCGGCGTCAGCGGATCCGGGCGCAGGCCCGAAGTGTGCGTCAGCAGTTGGCGCACCGTGACGTCCTGTTTGCCGTGGGCCGCGAACTTCGGCAGGTATTTCGCGACCGGCGCATCGAGCTGGATCTTGCCCTCGTCCCACAGCTGCATGACGGCCGTGGCGGTGAACAGCTTGGAGACCGAAGCCAGGTCGAAGATGGTGTCCTTTTGCATCGGCACGGGGTGCGCCATCTTGTCGTAATCGGCATTGGTGTAGAGCGCCGCGTAGCCGTAGGCCTTCCACTTGGCGATCACGCCGCGCCGCGCCACCAGCACCACGGCCCCGGGCGCGACGCGCCGGGCCAGGGCGCGCCGGACGGTGTCGTCCAGGTCTTGCAACGGTGCCTGCACCAGGCCCGCCGACTGCACCGTGCCCGCTTGCAGGACCTCGGAACAGGGACATCCCGGATGACCCCAGGGATACGGCTGGGTGGCCTTGGCCGGGGCCGCCCAGGCCGTGGCCAAGGGCAGCGCCAGGCAGGCCAGGACGAGCCAGAGCCGGGCCGAAATGCAAAGAACATGACGGCCGGCGTGGCGGTCGCCGGGCTGGCGCGGAAGAGAGGGCCCGGCTGCCGACGGCAGCGGATTCCGGGCGAACGGGGAAAGGTCCATGGCGGGGGTTCCTGCAGGTCGCGAATCGCCCCATTTTATCCACGACGAATCCCACTGGTGGTATGCGTTGCGATTTTTTTCCGCGCCAATACCGATTTACTCAGGGTGATTCCATGCGCACAAACGGGAAAACCGACGTGGCCTTGCGGAAAAGCCTTGTGCACGGAAGCGAATATAATCACCATGAATATGCGGCCGGTGAAAATCCGGCAATGGCACAGGCATAAAAACGTCCTTGCCGCGCAGGCGCATGAGACCGGCAGGATGACTTTCTTCGTGACATAATTTCGGGATGTCGCTCCTCCGGACGACGTGACTCGTGGTTCCGTGGGCGCCGGGTATTTGCCCGGCGCGGATGGTTTTACGACGTGCCCCGAACGAGGCAAAAACAGGAAAGGTGAACAGGCAATGACGACGATTTCCGAGGGCTCCCCCGTACCGACCCGCGTGTTGCTGGGGCCGGGGCCGAGCGAGCTCGATCCGGCCGTGCTGCGCGCGATGTCGCTGCCGCAACTGGGGTATGTGGACCCGGCCATGCTGGCCATCCTCGGCGAGGTCAAGTCGTTGCTGCAGACCGTGCTGCGCACCGGCAACGAACTTACGCTGGCGCTTTCGGGCACCGGCACTTCCGGCATGCAGGCGGCGCTGGCCAACACCGTCGAGGCCGGCGACGCGGTGGTCATCGGCACCATGGGCTACTTCGGCGAACGGCTCGCCAGCATGGCCGAGCGCCTGGGCGCGAAGGTGACGCGGGTGGAGGCCGAATGGGGCCGGCCGCTGGATGCGGACCAATTGCGCGAAGCGGTGCAAAAGGTGCGTCCACGGGTCGTCGGCGTGGTGCACGGCGAAACCTCGACCGGCGTCGCGCAGAACGACGTGGCCGACATCGCGCAGATCGCGCACGAGGCCGATGCCTTGTTGATCGTCGACACCGTGGCCTCCCTCGGCGGCCATCCGATCGACGTCGATGGGGCCGACATCGACGTGTGCTACAGCGGCAGCCAGAAGGCGCTCGGCGCGCCTTCGGGCATGGCGCCGTTGACGCTGAACGAGCGGGCGCTGGCGCGCCTGCGCGCGCGCAAGGCGCCGGTATCCAGTTTCTATTTCGATGCGCTTGCGCTGGGTCAGTACTGGAACGAGGGCAAGTACCACCACACGATTTCGGCTCCGTTGGTGTATGCCCTGCGTGCCGCGCTGGCCAGCGCGGCGGCCGAAGGACTGGAAGCGCGCTGGGAGCGGCATCGGCACAACTACCTCGCCTTCCGCGCCGCGGTGGAAGCGATGGGTATGGGTGTCCTGGCCGCGTCCGAACACGGCCTGCACACCGTCGCCGGCGTGCTGGTTCCCGAAGGCGTGGATGCGGTGGCGGTCCAGCAGACGCTGCTGCGCGAGCACGGCATCGAGGTGGCGACCGGGCTCGGGCCCTTCCGCAACCGCATGCTGCGCGTCGGCCTGATGGCCTACGGTTCGCAGCGGCGCTTCGTGCTGCAACTGCTGGAGGCGCTGGAAACCGTGCTGGCGGCGAACGGACATGCGTCGCAGCCGGGCGCGGGCCTGGTCGCCGCGCAGCAAAGCTGGCGCCAGAGTACCGGCGCACGGGAAGCCCATGCCTGACGCGGCCGGCCATGCCGTCGACAAACGCGGCCTGGTGGCCGCGTTGCGCACCTTCCTGCCGAAAGAGCGGGTCCTGTACCAGATGGAGGACCTGCGTCCGTACGAGTGCGACGGCCTGACCGCGTATCGCCAGACTCCCATGATCGTGGTGCTGCCGGGCACCATCGAGGAGGTGCAGCAGGTCATGCGCACCTGTCACGCGCACGCGGTGCCGGTGGTGGCGCGCGGCGCCGGCACCGGCCTGTCCGGCGGCGCGCTGCCGCTGGGCGACGGGGTGCTGCTGAGCCTGGCCCGCTTCATGTCGATCCTCGACATCGACCCGGACAACCGCTGCATGCGGGTGCAGCCGGGCGTGCGCAATCTCGCGATCTCGGAGGCGGCGGCACCGTACGGCCTGTATTACGCGCCCGACCCTTCCTCGCAGATCGCCTGCACCATCGGCGGCAATGTGGCCGAGAATGCCGGCGGCGTGCATTGTCTGAAGTACGGCCTGACGGTGCACAACATCCTCAAGGTCAAGCTGGTGACGGTGGAAGGCGACCTGCTCACCGTGGGCTCGGACGCGCTCGATGCGCCCGGCTACGACCTGCTCGCGCTGGTGACCGGCTCGGAGGGCATGCTGGGCGTCATCGTCGAGGTGACGGTCAAGCTCACGCCCAAACCCGTGACCGCGCGCGTGGTGCTGTCCGCGTTCGACGACGTGGAATCGGCCGGCACGGCGGTCGGCGCGGTGATCGGCGCCGGCATCGTGCCGGCCGGGCTGGAAATGATGGATGGCCTGGCCATCCGTACCGCGGAGAATTTCGTCCACAGCGGCTATCCGACCGATGCCGGGGCGATCCTGCTGTGCGAGCTGGACGGCACCGGGGAATCGGTGGCCGACGAGATCGAGCGCGTGTCGGCGATCATGACCGATTGCGGCGCGACCGCGACGCGCATCTCGCGCGACGAGGAAGAGCGGAGCAAATTCTGGGCCGGACGCAAGATGGCCTTCCCCGCCATGGGCCGGGTGTCGCCGGACTACTACTGCACCGACGGCACCATTCCGCGCAAGCACCTGCCGCGCGTGCTGCGGCGCATCCAGGAGTTTTCCGAGCAGTACGGCCTCACCGTCGCCAACGTCTTCCATGCCGGCGACGGCAACCTGCATCCGCTGATCCTGTACGATGCCCGGCGCCCCGGCGAACTGGAGGCGGCCGAGAAACTCGGCGGCGACATCCTGGCCCTGTGCGTGGAGGTCGGCGGTACCGTGACCGGCGAGCACGGCGTGGGCGTGGAGAAACTTGCCGGCATGTGCAAGCAGTTTGCCGCGCCCGAGCTGGCGCAGTTCCATGCCGTCAAGGCGGCCTTCGATCCGGACGGGCGCCTCAACCCCGGCAAGGCCGTGCCCACGCTGCAGCGCTGCGCCGAGTACGGCGGACTGCACGTGCATGCGGGCGAACTGCCGTTCCCCGAACTGGAGCGGTTCTGAATTCGGGCGATTGACACAGACGATGCAAACCGGACAAGACCAGACCCGTGACATCTGCGAACGCGTTGCCGACGCCGCTGCCCGGCGTGCGCCGCTGGCGATCGTCGGTGGTGGCACCAAGGCGTTCCTGGGCCGCCAGGCGCAGGGCGAAACGCTGGCACTCGGAGAGCACCGCGGAATCGTCAACTACGCGCCGGAAGAATTGATCCTGACCGCGCGCGCCGGCACGCGCCTGGACGATGTCCATGCGCTGCTTGCCGGGCATGGCCAGATGCTCGCCTTCGAGCCGCCCGCCTACGGCGCGGCGGCGACCCTCGGCGGCACCGTCGCGGCCAACCTGTCCGGTCCGCGCCGTCCCTACGCCGGCGCGGCGCGCGATTTCGTGCTCGGCACGCGCATCGTCAACGGCCGCGGCGAGGCGTTGCGGTTCGGCGGCGAAGTGATGAAGAACGTGGCCGGTTACGACCTCTCGCGCCTGATGTGCGGGGCGATGGGCACGCTGGGCGTGCTGCTGGAAGTGAGCCTGAAGGT
>CAZMMO010000003.1:15517-30566 GCA_964567365.1 uncultured Rhodanobacteraceae bacterium
TGATGTGCGGGGCGATGGGCACGCTGGGCGTGCTGCTGGAAGTGAGCCTGAAGGTGTTGCCGCGGCCGCAGAGGGAAATCACCCTGGTACAGGAGGCCGACGCGGGCGCGGCGATCGAGCGCCTGTGCCGCTGGTCGGCGCAGCCGCTGCCGATCTCCGCTTCGTGCCTGGAAGCTGGCAGGCTTCACGTGCGCCTGTCCGGCACGCCCGGGGCCCTGGCACAGGCGCGGGCGCGGATCGGCGGCGAGGTGCTGGACGATGCCGAGGCATACTGGGTTGGCGTGCGCGAACATCGGCATCCGTTTTTTGCCGGCGAAAACCCGCTGTGGCGCGTCTCGTTGCCGCCGGCTGCCGCGCCGCTGGACCTGCCCGGCGAGCAACTGGTCGAATGGGGTGGCGCGCTGCGCTGGCTGAAGACGGACGTGGCCGCCGGGACCGTGCGTGCCGCGGCCCTCTCGCGCGGTGGCCACGCCACCTGGTATCACGGCAACGGGCATGCCGACACGCCGTTCCAGCCGCTGCCGGACGCCTCGCTGCGGATCCACAAGCGCCTCAAGGACGCCCTGGACCCGCAGCGTATCCTCAACCGTGGCCGCATGTATCCGGATCTGTAATGCATACCTCGCTCAGTGAATCCTTCCTCGACAGCGCCGCCGGCGAGGAGGCCGAGCGCATCATCGGCAAGTGCGTGCACTGCGGCTTCTGCACCGCCACCTGCCCCACCTACCAGCTGCTTGGCGACGAGCTGGACGGTCCGCGCGGGCGCATCTACCTGATCAAGGCGACGCTCGAGGGCGAGGCGCCGACACGCAAGACGCAGTTGCACCTGGACCGTTGCCTGACCTGCCGCGCCTGCGAAACCACCTGCCCCTCGGGCGTGGAATACGGGCGCCTGCTGGACATCGGCCGCGACGCGGTCGAAGAGCGGGTGCGGCGGCCGCTGTCCGAGCGCATCACGCGCAAGGCACTGCGCATGCTCGTGCCCTACCCGCGTCGCTTCGGCTTCCTGTACGCGCTGGGCCGGCTGGCCCCGCGGCGACTGACCGGCGGCCTGTATCGCGCGGCCCGCCGCGGAGAGGCCGCGCGATGGCCCGCCGGTCGTCACGGCCTGAAACGCACGATGCTGGTCCTGGAAGGCTGTGTGCAATCGGTGGCCACGCCGGTCACCAACGCCGCCGCCGCGCGCGTGCTGGCCCGGCTGGGGATCGAACTGCGGTCGGCACCGGAAGCCGGTTGCTGCGGCGCGATCAGCCATCACCTGGCCGCGCCCGAGGAAGCCAAGGTCTTCATGCGTCGCAACATCGATGCCTGGTGGCCGCACATCGAGGCCGGCGCCGAGGCCATCGTCATGACGGCCAGCGGCTGCGGCGCGATGGTGCGCGAGTACGGCCACGTCCTGCGCGACGATCCCGACTATGCCGACAAGGCCGCGCGGGTTTCGGAGCTGACGCGGGACCTGAGCGAAGTGCTGGCCGGCGAGGACCTGCAGGCCTTCGCCGACATCGGCCAGGGGCGCCGCATCGCTTACCATCCGCCGTGCACGCTGCAGCATGGCCAGAAGATCAACGGCACGGTCGAGAAAATCCTCGCGGCGGCGGGTTTCGAGTTGACGCCGGTACGCGACAAGCACCTGTGCTGCGGTTCGGCCGGCACCTATTCCCTGCTGCAGAAAAAGCTCTCCCTGCCCTTGCTGCACGACAAGCTGGAGGCGCTGCAGGCCGGCGCGCCGGAGCTCATCGTCACCGCCAACATCGGTTGCCAGATGCACCTGGGCAGCGAGTCCGGGGTGCCGGTGCGGCACTGGATCGAGTTGCTCGACACGGACCCTGTGTAGGAGCGCACCCGGGCGCGACAGCATCAGCGTTCAATGAGCTTTGAGCCTGTCGCGCCCAGGTGCGCTCCTACAATCAATGTTTCGCCGGGTCTTTGCGCCAAGACAGCCGGGTGGGCGTGGCCTGACGAACCCCCTCTCAGTGATACAGCAGGTACTGCTTGCGGGCCTGCTCGAACTTCTCCAGGCGCGGCTGCCAGCGTGCGCGCATCTTCGCCACCGGCACGTTGTTCTCGATGTCCTGGCGGATCCAGTCGTTGCCGACCAGGCGGTCGAAATCGCTCTTGTCGAAGCGGAACTGCTGCGGGTACAGCTTGTGGATGGTCGCGATCACGGTCAGGGCGGTCACGACCGGATTGAAGGTGTTCCGGTCCAGCACGTGGGTCTGGATGCCGTTGCACGGCTTGCCCTGGTACTTGGAGAACGTCGGCGTGAAATGCACGGGCCGGAACCGCGTGCCCGGCAGGTGCAGGGCATTGAGCGCATCGGCCAGTTGCGCCGCGTCGATCCAGGGCGCGCCGATCAGCTCGAACGGGCGCGTGGTGCCGCGGCCCTCGGAAACGTTGGTGCCCTCGAACAGGCCGAAGCCGGGATAGACCAGCGCGGTCGACAGCGTGGGCATGTTGGGCGAGGGCATGACGAACTGCAGCGGGGTGTCGTCGTAGTACATCGAGCGATGCCAGCCGCGCATGCGCACCACCGTGAGGTCCGCACCGATGTGGAACTGGCGGTTGAAGAACGTCGCCAGCTCGCCCACCGTCAGACCGTAACGCAGCGGGATCGGATACTGGCCGACGAAGGAAGCGTAGTGCGGTTCCAGCACCGGGCCTTGCACCAGCAGACCGCCGAGCGGGTTGGGCCGATCCAGCACGATGATGGGGATGTGCCGCTTGGCCGCGGCCTTCATCGCGTCGGCCATCGTGTACAGGTAGGTGTAGAAGCGCGCGCCCACCGGCTGGATGTCGTACACCAGCACGTCCACGTTCTTGAGCATTTGCGGCGTCGGCTGCCGGTTCTTGCCGTACAGGCTGTAGATCGGCACCCCGGTTTGCGGATCACGGTCGCTGCCGACGTGGGCACCGGCCTGGTGGGAACCGCGGATGCCGTGCTCGGGTCCGAACAGCGCCACCAGATGCACGCCCGGCGTGTGCGCGAGCAGGTCGACGTCGCTGGTCAGATCCTGGTTGACGCCGGTCGGGTTGGTGATCAGGCCGACGTTCTTGCCTTGGATGAGGTCCAGCCGCTGGTGCAGCAGCACCTGGATGCCGAGCTGGAATTTCGGCGTCGTCGCGGCCGTCGCGGCGGTGGATGTCGCCAGGGCGAGCAGGGCAAAGGCCAGGATTCGCAGCCTGCGTGTGGTTTCATGGATCATGGGTCACCTCGGTGGTTGCGCCGACTGCGGCCGGTCGTACGGGAAACGGGAAACGGGACCGCCCGGCCCGCGATGACGCGTACCGGGAACCGCGTTTCGTGTCGAAGGCGCCGGCTGTCCGGCGCCTTGCTTACTGCGCCGGCGTGCCGGACAGGTGTTGCTGCAGGAACTGGACGGTCTGCAGGTCGGCGCGATACCACGACTGGTGGCGCAAGAAGCCGTGGATCTCGTCGGGGATGATCAGTTCCTTGAAGGGCACGTGATGCGCCCTGAGCCGTTGTGCCAGGTCGACGGTCTGGTGGAAGCGCACGTTGTGGTCGTTGTCGCCCTGGATCAGCAGCACCGGCGAGCGCCAGCGGTCCACCGCGGCCACGGGCGAAGACTGCCAGGCAACCTGGAGCGCCTTCTCGCGGTCGCCCTTTTCAAAACGATGCTGACGGTACGCGGACCAACCGCGCAGCATGTCCATGGTGAAGTCGTGCACCCCGGCCCAGTCCGAGCCGACCTTGAAGATGTCCGAGTTGCGCGCCAGCGCCAGCGCGGTGAGATAGCCGCCGTAGGAACCGCCCCAGATGCCGATGCGCGAGCCGTCGACCTGCGGCAGCTTCTGCAGGTAATGCGCGCCGGCCAGCACGTCGCGGTATTCCGAGGCTCCGGCGCGTCCGGCTTGTTCCGGGTGGTGGAAATGCCAGCCGTGGCCGATGCCCAGGCGGTAGTTCACCGACAACACCACGTAACCCTGGTCGGCCAGGTACTGATTGATGGCGTAGGAGTTGTTGTAATAGTCCATGTAGATCCAGCCCAGCAGCATCTGCCGCATCGGCCCGCCATGGACGAAGATGATGGCCGGTTTGTGGCTGGCACCGTCGGCGCGTTCGAAAAGCTGCCCGTAGGCGAGGTGGCCGTCGCTGGCCTTGAACGTCACGTGCTTGGGAACCACCAGTTCCGCAGTCGGAAAATCGTCGGGGATGCTGTCGCGGTTGAGTATCTGCACCGGCCCGCCGGCCAGGGGCTTGACCGCCACCAGCGGCGGCACCTTGGCGCCGGCGCGGATGAAGGCCAGCGTCTTGCCGTCGGCCAGGGCCACCGGTGACCACTCCAGGTTCGTGCCGGGCGTCAATGCCTGCGGCGTGCCGCCGTCGACGGAGACCTTGAACAGGTGGCGGCGGTCGATGTCGTCGGCGCGCTTGCCGGTGTTGGCGCTGTAGATGACGAAGCGCCGGTCCGGCGACATCCCCACGTCCTCGACCATGTAGTCGCCGGAGGTCAGGCGCAGCGGCGTGCCGCCGCGCGCCGGGATGGCGTACAGATGCGGCCAGCCGTCGACCGTGGATGCGAAGACCAGGCGGTCGCCGGCGGCCCAGTGCAGGTTGGCGCCGCCGTGGGTGTCGGGCATCGAGCCCAGCAGGGTATGCGGACTTTTCCAGACCGCGTGCGCCGTGCCGGTGGCCACCTCGGCAACCCAGATCGACCACGGACGCGGCGTGCGCTGCAGCAACGGCCGTGGCTTGCCGCCGCGGCCCGGGCGGCGCACGAACGCGATGCGCTTGCCGTCCGGCGACCAGCGCGGGCTGGAGTCGCGCGAGGTGGTCGGGGCCAGGAAGCGGATCCGGTCCTGGCCGAAGGTGTACACCGCGATGAAGTCATGGTCGCCACGGCGGGAGACGAAGGCCAGTTGCTTGCCGTCCGGCGACCAGTGCAGGTCGCGGTCGGAACCTTCGTCGTAGAACAGCTGGTGCGGCTTGGCCGAGCCGTCGAGCGTGCCGATCCACACCGCGTCCTTGTGCAGGAAAGCCACGTGCTTGCCATCGGGCGCGATGGCCGGCGCGTCGCCGTCGCTGACCAGGACCGGGCTGCCGCCCTGGACGGACACGGACCAGACCTGGATCTTCGGCCCCCGGATCGAGGCCAGCGGATTGGGCGGCGCCTTGTAGGACCAGTTGCGGTCGTGGTCGCCGCCGCGCACGTACACCACGTATTTACCGTCCGGCGACAATTGCACCCAGGTCAATTC
Organism: uncultured Rhodanobacteraceae bacterium; assembly: GCA_964567365.1. Lineage (GTDB taxonomy): Bacteria > Pseudomonadota > Gammaproteobacteria > Xanthomonadales > Rhodanobacteraceae > Oleiagrimonas. The sequence goes on from CAZMMO010000003.1 coordinate 20,735, forward strand.
CTGGCCGACGTCGCCCTGGTAATGCGTGACCTGGCGGGGCTGGAATGCCGGCGCTTTTGCGACCCAGATATTGCGCACGCCGCGTTCGTTCAATGCCCAGGCGATTTCATGGGCCGAAGAGGCACTCGTCAACTCGCTCGGGTACGGATAACCGAGTATCTGGCGCAAGCTGAAATGGCCGGACGGAGCGGCGGCAAAAGCCGGAGCGGTGGCGACGAACAGGATGGCGAGGATGGTCCATCGCCATGACAAACGCGAGAGTAGGCGTGAAATATTCATTTGGCCGACAGTAGACACAAGTGGAACCGTCTGCAATAGGAATAGCAATAAAGCATCATCTGCTTACTTTATTCTATTTGCCGGCGGGTCGCCGATGCTTCTACTCTCGATCTGTTGTCGGTCTTGTTTTCTCAAAATCGAGGTGTCCGATCATGAATCGCCATTGCACATTCCGGCGGGTGCTGTCGCGCGTCGCCCTGCTGCTCGTTCTCGGTGCCGGCGTGGCACCGCTGGCCATGGCGCGTCCGGGCGCCACGCCGCCGACGGCCTTCGTCGACGTGTCCGTCGCCACGCTGTGGAATTCACCCGATTCGCCGCGCCCGGTCGATGCGCCGTCCCTGACCAACCCGGTGCACATCCAGAAATGGCTGGACGACATGACGGTGAAACAGCGCGCCTGGTTCGGCGAGCACAACATCCTGGAGACGCAGGCCCTGTACGGGCACAAGGTATACATCCTCCAGCAGAAGGGAGACTGGGTCCAGGTGGCGGTACCGGACCAGACGTCGCCCAAGAACCCGCTCGGCTATCCGGGCTGGGTTCCCAAAGTGCAGATCGTGCACAGCCCGCATTTCGCCGCGTTGCAGGCGGGCAAGCCGTTTGCGGTCGTGGACAGCGCACCGACAGTGTGGCTCTACGGAGATCAGGGCCTGACGAAGAAATTCCTGCGTATCAGTTTCAACACGCGCCTGCCGGTGCTGGCACGCAGGGGCGATGCCATCGAGGTCGCCACGCCCACCGCCGGCCCGAAATGGCTGAGCGCGAAGAGCGCGAGCGTGTACGAGAAATTCAGCGACATTCCGAAGCCGACACCTGCCGACCTGGTGAAGACGGCCAGGATGTTCCTCGGCAAGCCGTACCTGTGGGGCGGCCGCTCCGGATTCGCCTATGACTGTTCCGGTTTCGTCGGCTCGATCTACCAGAGCCACGGCATCATGATTCCGCGCGATGCCGGTGCCCAGGGTCTGCACGGCAAGGGCGTCAAGGTCTCCGGTCATCCGTCACGCGTCGGCACGCTGATGTTCTATGCCCACGACCACGGCAAGGGCGGCATCTACCACGTGACCATGTATATCGGCGACGGCAAGATGGCCGAGGCCTATGCCGCCGGCACGCCGGTGCGCATCACCAAGGCGCGCTACGGCGACAATTACTGGGGCGCCGAGCGCATCCTGGGCACGCCCGCGCAGGAGGTCGTGGCCGCGGGCACGGACGGCAAATAAGCCGACATCGTGCGAGGCCGCATCGCCATCGGTAGGAGCGCACCTGGGCGCGACAGCATCAGCGCTCAATAAGCCTTGATGCTGTCGCGCCCGGGTGCGCTCCTACGTGTGTCCCTCGAGGATGGCGGTCGCCTTTTCGACCTGGCGGCTGTAGTCGTCCAAAGCCTTGGCGACGATGCCCATGTATTTCCGCGCCGTGTCCCACTGCCGGGTATCGACCGCCTCGCGGATGCCCGGCAGGGTCTTGACGCTGTAGCCGAGGTAATAGCTGGGCGCGTAGGCCATGTTGCGGAACCAGCTCCGGTGCGGCAGACCGCCGGAGTAGAGCAGCTGGCGCGGGATGCGGATCAGCGCCTGGTTCAACTGGCGCGCCCGAGTGGCGGACAGGTCGTCGATGTGGGCGCCCAGCGCCTTGTCGTAGGCGGCTGCAGCCGTCTGGAGGCGGCTGACGGCCGCATCCAGTGGCGAGAAGTCCAGCCCCGGCACCTCTGCCTCGGCCTTCGGCAGCACCTGGTGGACGTTCGGATCGGCCGCGAGATGGAAGGCGCCGGATTCGATCAGGGCGTTCTTTTCCCGCGTCTGCGTGGCCATGTGCTTGTATTCGTGCTCGATCTGCCGGGCATAGTCCGCGACATGCTTCGCGAACGGCGTGAAGGCGTACGGCAGGACCTTGGCGTTGGCGAAACGCAGCATGGCATGGCCGCCGACCTTGGCCAGCGCCACGCCGTAGCGGAAGCTCGGGTCGCCGAAATGGCTGTACCAGTAGAAGTCGTCGTAGCGCGAGTGGTATTGCGTGCCTTCGCTTTCGCCACCGAAGCGGATGTCCAGCGAGGCGATGCCGAGGTGGTCCAGGAAGCCGGTGAAGTCCGAGCCCGAACCCAGCGCGCCCATGGGCAGCGGCTGGTCCGGGTCGGCCGAGATGCGTCGGGCCGGATCGGACGGCGGATGCCGCAACTGGCGCACCAGACGGTTGGCCCGGGCGCGATGCAGGACGCTGGTGCCGGTCTCGGGGTCCTTGACGCCGCGGCCGACCCCGTTGATGAAGGTCTGCAACGACCCGGAGCCACGGGCGCGCAGGAAACCGCGCGTGCTGAGGTCCGAGTTGATGTAGACGGCGGCCTTGCGGGAAAGCTCGTCCGCATGGTCCTCGAGCCATTCCACCGAGCCCACCAGCCCGGGTTCCTCGGCGTCCCAGCTCATGTAGACGATGGTGCGCTTGGGCCGCCAGCCGGTCTTGAGCAGTTCGCCCATGGCCTTGGCGCCGGCCAGCATCGCGGCGTGGGAACTCAGTGGATCCTCGGCGCCGAACACCCAGGCGTCGTGGTGGTTGCCGCGCATGACCCATTGGTCGGGATAGACGCTGCCGCGGATCTTGGCGATCACGTCGTAGATCTTCGTCTGCTTCCAGTTCGAGAAAACCTCGAGATGGACCTTGGCCTGCCCCGGGCCGACGTGGTAGGTGATCGGCAGGCCGCCCTGCCAGTCGTCCGGCGCCACGCGGCCGCCGATGGCCTTGAGCAGCGGCAGCGCGTCACCGTAGGAAATCGGCAGCACCGGGATCTTCTTGATGCCCGAGGCGTCCTGGCGCGGGATGCGCTTGGCGCCCGGCACCGAGGCGTGGCCCGGGGTCAGCGGATCGCCGTCGGTGCGCATGACCGAACCGCGCTGCACGCTCCAGCGGTCGCGCCAGCCGCCCTTCGGGAAGACGTTGCCGCGGCGGTAGCCGTCGTCGCGCGGGTCGGAGTAGATGATGCAGCCGACCGCGCCGTGCTGCTGGGCGAAGCGGACCTTGCTGCCGCGCCAGGCGTAGCCGTAGCGGGCGATGACGATCTTGCCCTTGACGCTGATCCCCATCTGCGCGAGGTGCCGGTAATCCTTTTGCAGGCCATAGTTGACGTAGACCAGCGGCGCGGTCACGTTGCCGTCGCCGGAATAGGCGTTGTAGGGCGGCAGGGCGTTCTTGTAGATGTCCGAGGTGGGATCGCCCGGGACCGGCGGTTCGCGCAGCCGGGCCTGGTAATGGTTCGGCGCGACCAGTTCCAGCGCGCGCTTTTTCGGCGTCGGGAACAGCACCGTGTAGGTGGCGATGTGGGCATCGAAACCCCAGGACTTGAATAGGGCGAGCACGTGCTCGGCATTGGCTTTGTCGTGCGGCGAGCCCACGCCGTTGGGCTGCGACGCCATGGTCTTGATCCAGTCGCGGATGTCCTCGCGGTGCAGGTGCGTGTCGAAACGGCTTTCGAGCGCGTCTTCCTGTGTGGCGCCGGAAGCGGTGAAACCGAGCGTGGGCGGCTGGGAAGCTGCCAGCGCCGCCACGGAAGTGGTGGCCATGGCCGTTGCCGCCACGACGAGGACGAAGGAACGGATCACGCGGGGCATGGGGATTCCTGATCGTGAAAAAACGCGGTGCCGGTCAGGTTAGCATGCGTCAAACGGGGTCAGGCGCCCGCTTCGTGTGTCCCGTCTGTGGGGATATGAGCAGGCTGCGCGCGGCGTTCGGCCATTTCGGCAAGCAGTTCGCTGATGCTCTCGCGCAGCAGGCGTTCCGCCGCGCCGGCGATGTGGCGCGGGTGCGAGAACGCGTACACGGGAAAGGCCGGAGGATCGGGCAGCGGCGCCCGCCGCACCCGCAGCGGGTCGGCGGATTCGGCGGTGAAGCAGTCGATGATGGTGGCGCCCAGGCCCTGTTCGGCCAGCGCCACCGCAAGCTGGTAGGTCTGCACCCGGGCGGCGATCGAGGGCGTGATGCCGTGCCGGCCCAGGTAATCGTCGATGGTCGTGTGCAGGCCGCAGTCGGGCTCCAGGCCAATGAACGGAAGGCTCGCGATTTCCGCGAGGGTCGGCTCGCCGTTGTGGCCCCGGGTGCGCGGCGCGAGCATGACCAGTTCGCCCTGGCCCAGTTCCTCCACCGCGATGCCGTCGGGGACCGGACCGCCCTGGCTGAAGCCGATGTCCAGGCGCCCGCTGAACAGGTTGTTGATGATCTCGCCGGTGTGCAGCGTCAGCAGTTGGCAATGCACGCCGCGCATCTGGTGGTTCACCCGCACGACGGCCTCGGGCAGGATGTGGATCAGGGCCGGGTTGACCGCCACGCGCAACGCGATCGGCCGGTCCGCCAGATGCGTGGCGAAATCCTGCACCTTGTGCCAGTGGGCGAAGAACGCGTTCAACTCGGGAAACAGCGCCTGTGCTTCGGGCGTCGGCTCGAGGCGTCCGCGATGGCGGCGGAACAGGTCGTAGCCGAGGCTCTGTTCGGCGTGCTTGAGGCTGCGCGAGACCACCGGCTGGGTCACGTGCAGGTACTCGGCCGCCGCCAGGGTACTGCCGGTGCGCAATACCGCATTGAGCACTTCAAGGTCGCGTAGTCTGAACCGCATGGGCCTGCCTGGGTCGATGTTGCCGGCGTGGCGCCGCATGACGCCGATGATGCGTGGGCGGAGAGCCGTCCCGCGGTCGGTCGGAGCAGGTCATCGTACTATTTCCCTGCCCGTTGCGCGCCCTCCCGGCGGCTCCACGCCGCGGCGCCGGAAAGCCGGTCCTCTCCCGCGACAACCTGAATATCAACAGGTTGCGGGCAAATCGACGTCGCCAGACAAATTATAGCCTGAGGCTATACATGGTTGGCATTTACATCATTTTATTCGCTAACGAAAAGTTTATGATCGAGATGGGAGGGCGATGGTGCGCGCCGGAATGGCGCCCGCAAATTCAGCTCGACGGGGTGCCTCGACCCCGATTGCGAACAATAAAGCCGGGCCCTGCCACTCATCTCCATAAATAGAAAGGGGACATCTCATGAAACCTGTACTCAAGTTGCGTCATAGCGTCAGCTGCATCCTCATCGGCTTGGCGGCCGGAGCGCTGGCGATGCCGGCCCTGGCCAGCGGCCAGGCGGACCAGAATCAAAGCGGGCAGGCCAATCCGCAAAAGGCCCAGACCCTCGGCACGGTCACGGTCACCGGCTCGCACATTCCGCGGGTCGACCTGGTCACCTCGCAGCCGGTGTTGAACATCAGCCACCAGGAGATCGAGAACAGCGGGGTCACCACCGTCGGCCAGTTCCTGGACAACATGACCTCGGTCGGGTTCGTGCAGGGACCGGCGGAAGGCTCCTTCTACGGCGACGGCTCCGAACAGGTCGAGTTGCGCTACCTGGGCAGCAACCGCCTGCTGGTGTTGCTCAACGGCAAGCGCATGCCCTCGAGCTTCGGCGGTTCGGTCGACCTCAACCAGATCCCGATCACCATCATCGACCACATCGAGGTCCTGCAGGACGGCGCGTCGGCCGTATACGGTTCGGACGCGATCGCCGGCGTGATCAACATCATCACCAAAAAGGACTTCAATGGCGCCGAGATAACGGCCTATTACGGCGCCGCCAACGGTCCGAAGAGCCATGCCTGGGACGGGCAGACACAGCACTTCAACCTCACGCTGGGCCGTTCCGGCGAGAAGGGACACATCCTGTTCGACGTGTCCTACCTGAAAGCCAAGGCCATTCCGGCGCTCGACCGCGAGTTCTCCACCTCGCCCGCCGTGTTCGGCAACAGCCGCGGCGGCGTCGCCACCCCGGAAGGCACGTACTTCTTCTATGCGCCGACGCTGGGTGACCCGACCCAGCCGGGCAACGTGCCCGCGCCGTACACCGGACTGACCGCGGCGTAGTGCCCGGATGCGCAGACCACCGACTCGATGGGCCGGACGGTCTACATCCCCTACTGCGCCCTGGCCAAGACTCCGGGTACCTCGGGCACGAGCGCGGCCGACTTCCACGCCTTTTCGGACAAGGACCGCTACATCGCCGGTTCGCAGAAGATTCCGATCACGCTGAACCAGAAGATCAAGAACGTCTTCGTGCAGGGCAGCTACGACATCACGCCCTCGATCACGTTCTCGTCGAGCGCGTTGTACAACGACCGCCAGACGGACCGGCCGCTGGATGCCGACCTGATGTTCTTCACCCGTACCGGCCTGGACATCGGCCCGAACAGCAATGGCAACCCGTTTGGTTTCCGGCTGGTCAACGGCACCCCCACCCAGGTGGGCTCGGTCGGCGGCTCGCCGGTGGTATTGCCGGGCGGCACGTTGCAGGCGATCTACCGCACCACCAACGAGGCGGGCATCCGCGTCGGTTTCGACGATGTCACCACGATGCGGTTCCAGGGCGGCTTCAATGGCCTGTTCACGACCGCATCCATCCCGTGGCACTGGAATTTCGACTACATCTACGCCTCCAACAAGCTCAAGCGCGGCGAGACCAACCTGGACAGCAACCTCGGCATGTCGCTGGCGACCGATCCGAACTGCTCCACCATGCCCGGTTGCGTGCCGCTGAACCTGTTCGGTGGCCAGGGTGTCGACGGTACCGGTTCGTGGACGCCGGCGATGGTGGGCTACACCATGCGGCCGGTCGCCATCCAGGAGCTGGCGAAGAAGGACGTGCGGGTCATCGATGCCGACATCTCCACGGGCAGTCTCGTCGACCTGCCGGCCGGTGGCCTCGGCTTTGCGTTCGGCTACCAGCACCGCAACATTTCCGGCTCCTCGGTGGTGCCCGGGCTGTATGTCCCGAACCGGCGTCAGGCGACGGTGCCGCAGCCGTTGTTCGGCTCGTACGACATCGACTCCATCTATGCCGAGTTCAACATCCCGATTCTCGCCGGCGTACCCGGCGCGAAATATCTGTCCGCGGATGTTGCCACCCGGCGTGAGGACTACAGCACGTTCGGCACAACCACCAATTCCCGGCTTGGCATTCTGTATCAGCCGGTCAACGACATCGCGGTGCGTGCCAGCTATTCCGAAGGATTCCGGGCGCCCGACCTCGCCGAGCTGTTCTCGCCGCCGTCCATCAGCTATCCGTACGTGACCGATCCTTGCTCCAACTACACGGCGGCGGGCACGCCGAGCAGCGTGGTCAGCAACTGTCAGGCGGCGGGGGTACCGGCCGGCTACACGCAGGGGACGGGGCAGGTCACCGGCCTGTATTCGGGCAACGTCAACCTGCAGCCGGAAACCTCGAAGTCGAAGACCGCGGGCGTGGTGTACAGCCCCTCGTACCTTCCCGGTTTCAACGTCAGCCTGGACTACTACCACATCCGCCTGATCCAGCAGATTTCCAGCTTCGGTCCGCAGCAGATCCTGGACTTCTGCTATGACCAGGGCTTGCCGCAGTTCTGCGCATTGGTCCACCGCAATACCAGCGGGCTCATCAACCAGCTCCAGGTCACGTCGGCCAACATCGGCAAGACCATTACCGCTGGTTACGACCTGAACATGAGCTACCTGTTCCCCGAAACCTCGTTCGGGCGGTTCCGGCTCAAGGTCAACGCCACCCACGTCAATTACTACGACGAGTACAACCCGCGGCCGGACGGGACGGTGGCGATCACCCGCGTAGTCGGCAATCTGGACCATGGCGCGATCCCGCAGCTGAAGACCTATGCCGCCCTGGACTACAGCTACAACCGTTTCTCGGCGGCATTCATCGGGCACTACTACAGCGGCTTCACCGGCAAGTGCACCGATGCCAAGGACGGGACCGATATCAGCCTGACCAACCTGGGTTTCTGCTCCAACCCCAACCAGCAGAACAACTCCTTGTCCACCAACCACCGCAAGGCCCTGAGCTGGTTCGACTTGCATCTGAACTACAAGACGAACTGGAACACGACCTTCACCCTCGGCGTCAACAACATCTTCGGACAGACGCCCAAGGGCAACCAGGATGGTTACGGCAACGTGGCCGCGCTGGACTATGGCGTGTACAGCCGCTTCGTGTACGGGCAGGTCCAGGTGAAGTTCTGATCCGGATGTGACCCTTCGCGGAAGGATCCGCCAACCTCTTCGGGCCGGTCATCGCGACAGCGGTGGCCGGCCCGAATTCGTTGGCGGTTCCGGAGTGCGGGTGGGTGGGATGAATCCTGCTTCCGTGGCGGATGATGAATGGGCTCTACTGGTGACGGCCCTGTGACGTGGAGCCCCGGTGCCGCGAGTGCAGCTCGCGGTACGTTGCCTCGGTATCCGGGCGCTTTCCGTGCCAGATCATGAAAGCATCGGCGGCCGTTTCCAGCAGCATGCCCAGACCATCGCAAGCCAGAGATGCGCCGGCGGTACGGGCCCACGTCAGAAAGCCGCCCGCGGCATCGCCATAGGCGAGGTCGTAGCACAGGGTACGGGCATCGACCAGACTGGCGGGCAGCGACAACGACTGCCCGGTGACGCCGGCCGAGGTCGCATTGATGACCAGGTCGAAGCGCCCGATCGTGTCCAGCTCCTCCCAACGATGGCCGCATACGCGTCGGGGATCGTCCAAGTGCCGACACAACTCCACGGCGCGATCCGCATTGCGGTTGACGATGGTCAGGCGCTTCACCCTGGCGTCGAGCAGCGACCAGGCAACGCCGTGGGCGGCGCCACCGGCACCAATCAACAGGACGTCAAGACCGTGCAGGTCTATTTGGTGGCGTTCGGTCAGATCGCGTACCAGGCCGTCGCCGTCGGTGTTGTGCGCTTCCAGGCGTCCGTCGGCACGCGGTGTGAGCACGTTGGCCGTACCGACACGCTCGGCCATTCGGCTACGTGTATCAGCCAGTTCATACGCAGCACGTTTGTGCGGCAGGGTGACGTTGGCGCCGGCACCACCGGCGGCGAAGAAATCGCGCGCAGTCGTCGGAAAATCAGCCGCCGTGGCATCAGTCGTGTCATAGCTGAGCTCGATATCGAATTGACGCGCAAATGCTTCGTGGATGTACGGCGACAACGAATGCGCGATGGGATGGCCGAAAACGGTATAGCGACGGGATGCGACGCGCATGCAGTGGATCCGTGGGACTCCGGCATATTGTAGCGGTAACCGTCGCAGGCTTTGAGATGAGGAACGGGCATGGTGGGCACCCATCCGAATTGCGGAGCCCGCCATGTCCGTTCGTCCCGTTGTCCGTTCGTCCCCCTGCCTGCCGTGGCTGCTTGCCTGGCTGGTCGGAGGCGTGTCGATGCTGGCGTTGACGCCGGTGACCGCCTGGACGCCGTTGCTGGGCTGGGCTCCGGCGTTGTGGCTGGTGGTCACACCGGCGTTGCTGCTGTGGTTCGTGGAGCCGCGTCTGCCGCTGCGCCTGCTGGCCGCCTGGCTACGCCGTCGCCGCCTAGTCTGAGGAGGCTTTGATCGAATGGGACGCGGACGCAAGTAGGGCGGGCACGGCCTGCCATGGAAGACGACCCACGCACACGCAAGCCGCATTCGGCGGGCCGTGCCCGCCCTGCCCGTGAGTGGGAAATCGATTTTCAATCAGGGCTTCCATCCTTGGCGGGCGGGTCGGTGCGGCTGCCGT
>CAZMMO010000004.1:0-29290 GCA_964567365.1 uncultured Rhodanobacteraceae bacterium
CCGAATGGGCCAAGCTGCTGATGATCCTGGCCCGCCACGTCGACGCCGACTGGCTCGAGCCGACCGCCCGCCACCTGTTCGACACGGCCGTGGCACGCGGTTGGGACCAGGAGCACGGCGGCCTGTACTACGGTCTCGCGCCGGACAATTCGGTTTGCGACGACGACAAGTACTTCTGGGTCCAGGCCGAGTCGCTGGCCGCCGCGGCCCTGCTTGCCACGCGCACCGGCGAGGCCGGCTACTGGCAGTGGTACGAGCGCCTGTGGCAGTACGCGTGGGCGCATTTCGTCGACCACGAGTACGGTGCCTGGTATCGCATCCTCAGCCGCGACAACCGCAAATACAGCGACGAGAAAAGCCCGGCCGGCAAGACCGACTACCACACCATGGGCGCATGCCACGAGGTGCTCGATGTGCTCGGTTGACGGCAAATCTCCAACCGAAGGTGCCGGTACGTGTCGCCCGAAGTGACATCGGGAGCCGCGCCCGGCAGGGTGCGGAATGCCTCCTGCCCGAGCGGCAGGAGGCATCGTACCGGCTTCAGGCCGGATGCCCGCCCGGGGCATCCGGCCTGCGCGTCACAGGCTCAGGCGCGCCAGCAACTCTGCCCTGCGGTCCGTCACGAAGACGCCGCGGGTGTACAGGCGATGGTCGACGAAGCCGTCGGCGTAGGCGGTCGGACCCATCAGCACTCGCGTGCGGGCGTTGTTGAGGTTGTTCAGGCGCAATCCCAGCTGGAAGTGCTTGCTGAACCGGTAGAAGACCGAGGCATCGAGCGCACCGCGTTCTCCTGCCCACACCGGCAGATGGGTGGCCGCGTCGCTGGTGCTGAGCAGGTATTGCGAGCGCCAGTTCCACGCCAGGCGGCCCGACCAGGGGCCATGGTCGTACATGAGGATGAAGTTGAAGGCGTTCTTGGACAAGCCCACCATCGGCAGGTCCACGCCCTTGATCACCGTCGGATACAGCGGATCGGTCGCGGTGTTCACGCCGCCCTCGCTGTGCACGTAGGTGTAATTGGTCTGTACGCCAAAACCCTGGAGCCAGCCGGGCAGGAAATGGAAGAACTGCGCGTAGCTGAACTGGGCGCCACGCACGCGACCGGTGCCGTGGTTGTACGGGCGGGTCACGATGTAGGTCTGGTCACCGAATTGCTCGGGTTCGCTCTGGGTGGAGATGTAGTCCTTGATGTTCTTGTAGAACCAGGCGACATACACGTGGCCGGACGGGCCGAAATACCACTCCAGCGAGGTGTCGAACTGCCTGGCGACCATCGGCTTGAGGTTCGGGTTGCCGGCCGTTCCCGACCACGCGCTTACCGAGGTGTTGTCGGGGCTCATCGTCTCGCCCAGCATCACGTAGCCCTTGAGCTGGCTGAAGCTGGGCCGGGCCATGGCCTTGGACGCGGCGAAGCGCCACTGCAGGTCCTGGGTGAGGTTGAGCTTCAGGTTCAGGCTGGGCAGCACGTTGGTATAGGTCCTGCCGCCCTTGACCGGAAAATACTGCCCCTGGTACTTGGCCTTCAGCTCGGCCGAGGCATTGGTCCCGGTCAGGTCCGGGTATCTTCCGTTGCCTTCCACGGTGGCGTCGGTGCGCACCACGCGCACACCGACATTGCCGGCCAGGAACCCTTCCGGCGAGCCGAAGTACAGCAAACCGTAGATGGCCTGGGTTTCCTCCGACTGGTTGTTGAGGTCGCCCGGCTGGTAATCGCCATACGGCTTCCAGCCGAAAGACGCCTCGGCGTTGATCAGATGGTCGGCATAGGCCTTCTGGCGGTTCTTTGCCAACGACACCACCGGGGCGTACATGGCCGGCACGCTAACGTTACCTCGAAAGAAGTTCGGAAAGCTGTACCAGGTCGACTGGGAGGGCAGGTAGTTCTGCATGTCCGCCAGACCCGTCCCCGTGGGTGTATTGGGAAGGGTGGCCCAGTTGTCGGTGAGCACGCCCCAGTTGTAGGGGCTGTACTGGTCGATCTCGTGCAGATTGGTGGTGCGCAGGCCGAACCCGACCGAACGCGCCCAGCTGCTGTCCTCGAAGTAATGCTTGAAGTCGAGGTGGTAGGCACGCTCCATGGCCCACTCGTTGTCCACGTGGTCCATGGCGGCGGACCAGAAATAATTGGTCTTGTCCTTGACGAAATCGGCCGGATGGATGGACACGACCGGCTCGGCGGGACGAGTGACGTCGATGTGGAATCCGGGCAGATAGAGGGCGTCGAATACCGTGAAGTCCTGGGTGCGGCTGGTCGACTTGACGAACTGCACCCCGCCGGTAAGAACCGTGTCCGAGTCGAGGTTCCACTTGAAGTTGGTGGACCAGTCCGTGGTCACCGTGAACTGCTGGTTGTCGCGTGCATCGGTTTCAAAACGCACGCCGTTGCCGCCCAGGACACCGCGCCACGAATTGGACGTCAGCCAGCCGCTCTGGAACACGCCATTCTTGTCGTACTGGAATTGGGTGCCGTCGGCGGGCAGGATGCCCGTGGCCGTGCTGCTGATCTGGGTTCCGGTGAGAGTGGGAGCGGTATCATTGAAGAACGCGGCATGCTCGATCCAGTTCATCGAATAGCTCGACCGCAACATCTGGGTCGAGATTTCGAAGCTGTCGTTCGGACGCCACTGCAGTGCGCCATCCAGACCGATGCGCTTGCGGTTGAAATCCAGGATGCGCCAGTCCACGCCGTCGGGCACGAACACCTGGTTGAAACTGGTACCGGCCAGCAGCGCCGGATCCGTGCGCCGCAGGAAAGGCTCGGTCTGGATACCGTCCGAGCGCGAGGCCAGTCCCGAATAGGCCACGTCGAACAACGCGCCGAACTCGCCATGGTTCTCGGTCTGCCAGCGGTTGCTGAACAGGAAGGAGGCCGCCGGCTTGCCCTTGTGCGAAAGATCGCCGGAATTGATGCCGAAGTTGAAGGCGACCACCTTGCCCTTCTGGTCGAAAGGCTTGCGCGTGCGCAGGTTGACCGTGCCGCCGATACCTCCCTCGGGGATCGCGGCATTGGGATCCATGTAGATGTCCACGCCGGCCAGCAATTCGGACGGCACATCCTGCCAGCTGAGGCCGCGACCGCTGTTGGCGGAAAACACGTCGCCGCCGTTCAATTCGGAACGCACCTGGGTCATGCCGCGGATCTGGATGCCGCTGCCCTCGGCGGAAGGATGATCCGGATCCCCGGGCGCCGCGAAACGGTCCACGGTGACGCCGCTCATGCGGGACAGGGTGTCGGTGATGGTGCGGTCGGGAAGCGCGCCGATGTCCAGCGCGGTGACCGACTCGATGATCTGGTCGGCGTTGCGCTTGCGCTCCTGGGCCGACATCAGGCTTGCGCGCAGGCCGGTGACGACCACGGTCGACAACTGCGTCGCATTCTGGCCCTCGGCCTTGGCCGAAGCCTTCTTCTTTTCGGCCGGTTTCCGGGTGGTCCCGTGCGAGTCCGTCGTCGTTTGCCCGTCGACCTGCGCCTGTTGCGCCGTCTGCCCGGACACCGCGCCTCCGGCTGCGGGCTGCGCATGCAGCGCCGGCAGCCCGAAGCACAGCAGACCCAGGGCGATGGCGCTGGAAAGCTGGACCCGTCGCAAACCCTTTTCCGCAACAGGCCTGCTGGAATCAAAACTGGTATGAATCATCTGGATGTCTCCCCCAAGATTCGTCATGGCCGATGCCCTCGTACCTCGGCCCTCAACAAAACAAACCCGCCAACTCTCTCCCGATTTATCCGGTGTCTACGGCGGGCGCCCTCAACTTGCATACGAATCCTGCATCAAGCAAACAATACTAACAATTGCGAAACCGGCGATATGCGGTTGTGTTTGTGCATACAAGCAGGGAGCATGTACCAGGGGCGCCGGACCGCGGCCCGCGGGGACAAGCCGAAGTCGTCAGCGGGCGGGAAAACGGCACTTTCGGGGGCGCGCCGGTGTACATCCCGTCCACGGGGAACAGGCCGTGCCCGGACCGGGAATGCTAGAGTTGCCGTGATGTGCGCTGCATGACGCAGTCCGGGAACGCCCCGCATTCCCGCACATGCCGCGCACCACGTCATGTCCACGGAATGCGACGCCTGCAGACGTCCAGAACTCTCGAGTCCACGTGAACTTTCACCTTCCGCCATGCCGTCACCTCATCACATCGCGCTGCTGTTCAATGCCAACAAGGTCTACGACCGGCAGGTCATCACGGGCATTGGCCAATACCTGAAATCCACCCGCGTGGAGTGGGACCTGTTCATGGAGGAGGACTTCCACTACAGCACGCGGGGGATCCGCCACTGGCGCGGTGACGGGGTCATCGCCGATTTCGACAATCCGGTGGTGGTCGAGGCCCTGGCCGACCTGCCGATTCCGGTCGTCGCGGTAGGCAGCTCCTACGCCGACGAGACCCGGTACCCGCCACGCACACCCTACGTGGCCACCGACAACGACAAGCTGGTGCAACTGGCCTACGACCACCTGATCGGCCAGGGACTGCGGCATATCGCCTTCTACAGCCTGCCTCCCGCGCCCGGCAACCGCTGGGCACAGGAACGCGAGGGCGCGTTCCGGCGCATCACCCGTGCCGACCGGCTGGACGGGCCGGTCTACCGCGGTTCGTCCACCAGTGCGGAAAACTGGGAGCGTGCGCAGAAGGCCATGGCCGACTGGGTGCGCTCGTTGCCCAAGCCGGTCGGCATCATCTCGGTCACCGATGCCCGCGCCCGCCAGCTGCTGCAGACCTGCGTCCTGGCGGACATCCCCGTGCCCGGGCAGGTTGCCGTGGTCGGCATCGACAACGACCCGATCGCGCAACTGCTCACGCGTATCCCGCTGACTTCCGTCATCCAGGGGGCCACGAACATGGGATACGCGGCGGCACAGTTGCTGCACAAGATGCTGCACGGCCCCGTGGCCCCGGACACGCGCATCATCGTGCCACCGGAAGGCATCAACGTGCAGGACAGCAGCGAACACCATTCGGTGGAAAACCCGCAGGTGATGCGGGCCCTGCACTACATCCGCCAATATGCCTGCCTCGGCATCAAGGTCCAGCAGGTGGCCGATTACGCCGGCATCTCGCGCGCCCTGCTGCAGGAACACTTCAAACGCGAGCTGGGGCAGACCGTGCACCAGGCCATCCTGGCGCAGAAGCTGGATACCGCCTGCTCCATGCTGCGCGACTCCTCCACGCCCCTGGCCGAAGTGGCCGTGCGCAGCGGCTTCACGTCCCTGCAATACATGTATGCCGTATTCCGCCGCGAGTTCGGCTGCACACCACGCGAGTTCGCCGGAAACCTGGCGGCCGACGAGGAGTAGCGCGCCCCCGCCGGCTTGCCGTCCGGCGAAGGCACGTTGCCGTCGTGGCGATCAAAGCCGCACCGTCACCTTCTTGCCCGTGTACTGCACCTGCACGTCATGCTCTGCATCGGTCGCATACGGATCCGGATGCGCGGCATCGACGCGGCGGATGAGGAACTCGCGCTTGGCCGGCGCGCCGGTGCCGTCGCCCTGGCGCGCGCCGATCGTCAGCGTGCCGGCGGCATCGTCGTAGTCGAACGCCACGCGCGAGTAGTGGCCCTTTTCGTAGCCGTAGCTGGTGCCGTCGTCCTCGTACAGCGAGAAATGGCCGTCGGCGCCGGCATAGACCAGCAGGGTGACCGGCGCGTCCGGATGCTCGCCGGTGTACTGCTCGGGTTCACCCGTAGGCACGATGGAGCCGGCGCGCACGAACACCGGCATGCGCGACAGCGGCGCCGGCGCGTCCACGCTCTGCCCGCCCTGGAAGAACTTGCCGGTATTGAAGCTGTACCACCCGGCGCCGGCCGGCAGGTACACCTTGCGGCTGCGTGCCTGGTACTGCGTCACCGGGGCGACCAGGAAGGCGGGCCCGAACAGGTACTCGTCGTTGATGGTGCGTACCTTGGGGTCGTTCGGGAAGTCCATCGGCAGGCCGCGCATGATGGTGCCGTTCTTCCACCAGGTGTTGGCCGCCAGGGTGTAGATGTACGGCATCAGGCGGTAGCGCAGCTTGTCGTACCAGGCCATGCCCTTGTACACGGGTGAGCCGGGCGGCGCGATGTTCCAGATCTCGCGCGGACGCCCCTGCCCGTGCGAGCGGAAGATCGGGCAGAACGCGGCAAACTGGAACCAGCGCAGATTCAGTTCGCGCCACTCGGCCAGGTTGGCGGCATCGGGATGCACGTAGCGCGGCTCGATGACGTAGCCGCCGATGTCGGTGGTCCAGTTGGGGATGCCCGACATCGAGAAGTTGACGCCGGCCGAAATCTGTCGGCGCAGGTCGTCCCAGCGCGCCGTGACGTCGCCGCTCCAGCTGGCCGCCGCGTTGCGCTGCTGGCCGGCAAAGGACGAACGGCTGAGGATGAACACGCGCTTGTCCGGGTAGGAGCGGCGGCTGCCCTTGTACACGCCCATGGTGTGCACCAGCGGATAGCTGTTGAAGAAGGCGGCCCCCGGGCCCAGCGGCGTCGGGCTCATCAGCTTCTTGCGCTCGGCGAAGCTGGTGTTGGACACCATGTCCGGTTCGTCCGAGTCCAGCCACCAGGCGTCGACGCCCAGGTCGCCGAGGCTCTGGCGCATCTGCTTCCAGTACAACTGGCGGGCCTGCTTGGAGTAGGGGTCGTAGAACGTGAAGTGGTAGCCCGGGCCCACCCAGTCCTTGTAGCCCTTCTTGATGGCGTGCATGAACAGGTCGCCATGCGCCGCCAGCTCCTTGTAGTGCTCGGTGGACGGGTAGAACTTGGCCCACACCGAGATCATGAAGTGGACGTGCTCGTCGTGCAGCCGGGCGATCATGGCCTTGGGGTCGGGGTAACGCGCCGGATCGAACTTGTGCGAGCCCCAGGTCGGGTCCGTCCAGTAGCGCCAGTCCTGCACGATGTTGTCCAGCGGCAGGCCGAGCTTGCGGTACTTCGCCGCCACGCCGAGGATCTGTTTCTGCGTCTCGTAGTGGTCGCGGCTCTGCCAGAAGCCGTAGGCCCAGCGCGGCAGCATCACCGCCTTGCCGGTGACTTTGCGGTAGCCGGCGATGACGCCGTGCAGGTTCTTGCCGGCGATGAAGTAGTAGTTGATCGAATGACCCAGTTGCGAATACAGCGACAGCTCGTTCTGCTGCTTCGGCGGCAGGGGGTCGAGATGCTGCAGCGCGATGTAGCCCGATTGCGGCGTCCACTCGATGCGGATCGGGTATTTCTTGCCCGGCTGCATTTTCAGGGTGAAATCGCGGTACCAGGGGTTCCAGTTCTGCCGCCAGCCGCTCTCGATGAGCTTGCCGCCGATGTACAGCTTGAAGTAGCCGCTGACATACAGGCGGAACTTGTGCACACCGGCGACCTCGGAGGCGATCTGCCCCTTCCACTGCACCGTCTGGCCCGGACCGCCGCCCACGCCCTTGGCGTCGACCAGCTGGGCCGGCCAGCGCTTGACGTCCTTGAGGAACTTGTAGTCGATGGTCGCCTCGTCGCGGCGCAGCTTGAGCTTGCCGTTCACGTAGTAGCTGGCCGTGAGGCCACCGGGCTTGCCGTCGGCGTCGAACAGTTTCAGGCCCTTGCCCTTGCCGACGAACGGGTACGGGCGCGGGTCGCCGAAACGGGTGATCGAGTTGTTGTCCCACAGCACGCCGTAATTGCGCGAGGACACCACGAACGGGATGGCGATGTCCATGTTGTGCTGGGCCAGCTGGACGTCCTTGCCCTTGTAGTCCATCACGCCTTCCTGGTGCTGGCCGAGGCCGTAAAACGCCTCATTGGAGGGCGACAGCCATTGCTGGCGGATGGCGTAGAAGGATTCCCCGCCCACCTGGGTCGGCGTGAATGTGCGCCCGTCGGGGCGCTCGGCCAGGATCGTCTTGCCGTCGTGGTCGAGGAAGCGCACGGCGCCGTCGTCCAGCGACACGCGGGCCTCGACGGCCGGCGTGTCCAGTTCCACGCTGCCGGCTTTTTCGTGCACGGTGAAATCCTTGTCGCCGCCGGTCTTCACGGCCATCAGGCTGGCCGGCAGGTTCTTGAAGCCGCCCTTGGGCACGACGGTGACATGGATGATGCGGTCGGACACCACGCGCAACCGCACTTTCTGCGGCGAGCCGTCGAGGCTGACCACGATGCCGTCGGACAGGCGCTGGACATGGCCACCTGCGGCCGGCGCCGAAGCCTTGTCCTGCCCGGGGGCCTGCTTGCCGCAGGCGCACAGGCCCAAGGCGAGCAGGCCGATCACGACGGCATGCCGGATACGGGTTCTTGTCGAAATAGCCATTGGTCGAAACTCCCCTCAGTAGGTTGCCAACTTGACGTGCAGCCATTGCGGCACGCTGGTGAAATTGAGTCCCCAATCGGTCTGGTCGCCGTTCCACACGCGCAGGAACTGCCACTTGCCGTCGACGTAGCGGCCTTCTTCCACGCGCGCCATCATCGAACGCTTGCCCGCGTTGTCGCCGGCCGGCTGGAAGCCCACGCGTGCGTGGTAGCCGGCGACCAGGAATTCGTTGCGGCCGATCTGGACGATCAGCACGCCGCCGCGCGGGGTCGGATTGCCCTTCGGTTCCGGGTTGCCGAACTGCGGCAGGCCGTAGGCGACCCGTGCCTTCCAGTGGCCCAGGTCGATCGTCTGCGTGTGCGTCCTGGCCGGCTCGGACACGCCCCACACTTTGCCCTGAAAACTTTTTTCCGCGACCAGCGAGGCGATGGGCCGCAACAGGGTGTAGTCCAGGGCGAACGGCTTCAGGGTGTCGGCATCGACCTTGCGCGCGCCCAGCGGCCAGTTGGAATAGCCGGTGAAATCCATGCCGAACGGCGAAAAGCCGATCGCCTGGTGGCCCAGCGCGGCGAACACGTAGCGCGCATACGCCGCCGCGTTGCCCGTCTCGGCCACGAACAGCGGGTTGTCGGGGCGGCGGTAGCGGTCCAGCACGGCGGTGTACTTGGCGTACTGCGGCAGGTAGATGTCCGGCGCCACCAGGTCCAGCGCCGGCGCCGCCGCGCGCCAGATGCCGAGCACGTTGGCGGTCGGCGCGCCGCCCTCGTAATTGACGCCGGCCTTGCCGGGATGGAGCGGATCGCGCAACGCCGCGTTGACGTACATCGGCAGGTCGTAGACCGCCTTGCCGGCGGCGGCCACCTGGTTGATGTAATGGGCGATGGCCCAGGCGTAGGAGTCCTCGCCGGCCTCGTCGCCGAATACCTCCTTCCAGGTGCCGGCGTGACGGCCGGTTTTTGCCAGCACCGCCGCGGGCACCGGCGTGTCGAGCAGCCTGTCGCCGGCCGCCGAATAGTCGCGGTCGCTGCCCCAGGTGCCCGACTCGTTCTCGACCTGCACCATGATCACGGTGTGCTGCCGACCGTCGATGGCGCGCAGGTGTTTCATCAGCGCCACGAAGGCCGTGCGGTCGGCATCCAGGGTGGCCTGCGCAAACGGCGACAACGAGTTGAGCGTCTTGCCGTCCTTGCCGACCACGCGCGGGAAGCGCCGGTTGTCCAGTTTGACCCACGACGGCGCGTAGTTCGGGCCGTTGTTTTTCCAGGTGGCGAACCACAGCAGCACCAGACGCACGTGGTGCGCGCGCGCCTGCTTGACCACGGTGTCGAGGAAATGGAAATCGAAATGGCCCTCGACCGGCTCGATCTGGGCCCACGGAATCGGCATCTGCACGGTGTTCACGTGCAGCGCGTCCATCGCCGGCCACACCTTGGGCAGCATCGCCGGCCACGCACTGGAGTTGTTCACCTGCGCGCACAGCATCAGGTAGGGCCGGCCGTCGACCAGCAGCATGTGGCGTCCATCCTTGCTGACGATTTTCGGCAACGGCACGGCGGCCAGGGCGGGCAGCGCGGCCAGCATCAACGCGACGAAGGCGAGAAGACGGAACGGGCGGCGGGATGGGGTCATATGCATGGAGGGGATTCGTTTCATGGTTGCGGTACCTCGGCCCGGAACGGCACAGCCGGCAAGCCGTCACGGTCGACCAGGTTGGCGTCCAGCGGGTTGTCGCTCCATGCGTAACGTACCGCTACCGGATGGGGCACGTGCGGGCTGGTCACGACGATGCTCGCATCGTTCATGATATGGGCCTGGGCCACGTGGAAACGGCCATCGGCTCCGGCAATCTCGAAACCGCGCAGACGGCTGCGTCCCTTGCGGATCGCCAGGCCGTCGCCCTGGGTGGCGAACGATACGATGGCACGGTCGCCGTCGACCTGCAGGTCGGAGAACGTGGGGCCGGCATCCACCACGTGCCTGCCCAGCACCAGCCGGCTGGCCACCAGCGCGAGCCGGTAGCCGACGATCTGCTTGTTGTTGGGGTGGATGGTCTTGCCGTTGCCCTGGTCGATGGTCACCACCTGGCCGGTGTCGGGCAGCGACAAAGCGGAAGTCTGGGCGGCGCGCAGCTCGGCCCAAGGACTGCCGGCGGCCGTGTCGCGGCTGTCGGCAAAGTGGTCCACCATCACGTCGAAGTTGGATATCTGCACCCACAGGAACGGCAGGTGCGGACGATGCCATGCCTTGCGCCACGACGTGATCAGGGCCTTGAACCGTCCGGCATAGGCCCTGGCTTCGCCGGCCACGGCGTTGGAGGCACCCTGGTACCAGAGGATGCCGCGCAGCGGGTAGCCCTCGATCGGGTGGATCATGGCGTTGTACAGGACCGCCGGGCGCAACGGGCGGTTGTCGATCGGCCGGATCGAAACCGCCGCGGGCCGGAAATGCCACCGCCCGGCCAGCGGCTGGCGGCTGCCGTCGGCCCGCTGCACGTAAAGGTCGCCGGCCGGTCCGTGGATGCCGCCGTCGCCGGCCAGGTTGTCCACGCGAATGGCGATGGTGTTGCGTCCGGCATGCAGGTCGGCCGGCGGCACGCGGTAGACGCGCGGGCGATCCCACCGGTTGTCGGTGTGACCAATCAGATGGCCGTTGACGTAGCTGCGGTCCGAGTCGTCGATCTCACCCAGCCCCAGGGTCACGCCCTGCGCCGCCTGCGCGCGGGTCAGGGTGAACGAGGTGCGGTACCAGGCCACGCCGACCATCCGGTAGTAGCCCGACTTGCCCCAGTACTGCGGCGTGGCGATGGTCGTCCAGGACGACACGTCGAGTTTTTCCGCGGCCCAGGCCGGCGCGCCACCGGCGGTCTTCACGTCGGCCTTGAGCTTCGGCCAGCGCCGCAGGCGCGCGCGGGTCTTTTGCGCGCTGGCCTGCTGCGCGGCCCGGAAGGCAGCCATGTCGGCGGCCACCTTGTGCATGTCGAAACCGCCGGTTTGCGCGCTCGTCCACGCCTGAATGCGGCTGCCGCCCCAGGTGCTGTTGATCAGGCCCTGCGGCACGCCCGTGAGCTGTTGCATGTGCCGCGCGAAGAACCAGCACACGGCGGAAAACCGCCCCACGGTGTCCGGGCTGGCCGCCACCCAGCGGCCGCCCCGCAGGCGGTCCAGCGGCACGGTCGAGGCACTGCGCGGTATCTTGAACTGGCGGATCGTCGGATCGTTGGCGGCCAGCTTCTCGAAATCGAAATGGCGGGCTTCCGAGACCGTGAACTCCATGTTCGACTGGCCCGAGCACAGCCACACATCGCCGACCAGCACGTCATCGATCTGTCGTTTGTCGTGGCCGTCCTCGATCGTGAGCACATAAGGCCCGCCGGCCGCATGCGCCGGCAAGGTGACCTGCCAGCGTCCGTCGGCAGCGGCCGTGGCCTGCGCATGGGCACGGTCGAAGGTTACCGTGACCCGACGGCCCGGCGTGTCCCAGCCCCATACCCGCATGGGTTGATGGCGTTGCAGTACGGTGCCGTCGGAGTACAGCAGCGGCAACTTGATCTGCGCTTGTGCCGGCACGGGCGACAAGGCAACCAGCGCAAGCGCGGCGGAGGCAAGCCATGATTTCACGGTGCCTTTCCTTCGGGTTCGCCGTAAATGATGCCGCGCCCGCTGGTGGCCAGGTACACGCGGCCGAACACGCGCGGATCGCCGGTCAGGTGGGTGATGCGGCCGTAGCGGTGTGCGTCGTCGTTGATACGTTGCCAGTGCCTGCCGCCGTCGATGGAACGATAAATGCCCTGCCGGCCATGGACGCGCCCCGACAGGAACAGCGTGGGCCGTGGCCGGCCGGCCGCCGGCTTGCCGAAACCGAACGCGTCGACGCCACTGACCGCAGACGAGGTTTCCAGCACACGGCCGCGGTCGTCGCCGCGGATCAGCGGCAGGTCGCGCGCGGCCACGTACAAGACGCCGGCCGTGACGGGCGAGGCCTTCAGCCGCACCTGCCGGTGCCCGCGCACGGCGGCGGCCAGCTTGCCGGCGATCGGAGCAAATGTCGCCCCGCCATCACGGCTGGCGAACAGCGCCCCATCGTCTGCATCGAACGCGTAACAGCGTCGCGGATCGATGCGGTCGCACGCCACGCGCACGCCTCCCGGCAGGCCCTTGGCCGTTTGCCAATGATCGCCAAAGTCATGGGTCAGGTATACGTGTTTCGCATGGCGCGGCGCCCACAGCACGCCGCTGCCGTCGGCCCGCAAGGCGATGCTGCCGGCACCCTCGCCTCCCGGCGGTTCGGCGGCGAACGCCTGCCAGTGCCGGCCGCCGTCTTTAGACCAGGCTGCACGCACCGCCGGCTGGTACGGCTCGCGGATATAGCCGCTGCGCACCACCAGCAACGGCTTGCGCCCGGCATAATCGATGCTCTCGCCGTTGGCGTAGCGCGGCGGCGCGGCGAACTGCAGCGGCGCCACGTCCAGATGGTCATGCCGGAAACCGTCGAGGTCGCCGACCGCGCTCAGCAGGTGCGCCCCGCGCGGCGGACTGATCAAACCCAACGGCACGGTTTCTTCCAGCCCGCGATCCTGGAACCACCAGTGCACGGTGCCGCCATGATCGAACCCGCGCATGTCGCGCGAGGCCCAGATGCCGTAGCCGGTGACGAACATCACATGGTCCGGATCGGCCGGATCGATGACCACGGTGCTCATCCAGTGCGGCGTCTGCGCCGCCGTCCACGGCACCTCGGCATGCTCGAACACCGAACGCGCCAGCACTTCCTTCCAGTGCGCACCGCGGTCGGTGCTGCGGAACAGCAGGTCGTGCGGCGTGTAGCGGCCGAGCGTGCTGGCGATCAGGACCGTCGGGTCGGAAGGGTCGACCGCGACGTCGCCCCAGCCGAAGCCCTTCGATTCGTCACCGCCCCTGGCGGTCAGCGGCGTGATGTTGGTCCAGCGGTGCTGTGCCGGCTGCCAGTGCCAGACGGCGCCGGCATGCACGTCACCGGGGCCGGGACCGTCATCGTAGGTGAGGTAGTAGCTGCCGTCGCCGGCCCGGTGCATGTGGGTGGGCCGCAATCCGACGGGTTGCCTGGACACCGCCTGCCAGGTACGCCCGCCATCGGTGGAACGGAACAGGCTGGTCTTGCGCGTCGACACGCCGGCATAAAGCACCGGCGTGGGCCGACCGGTCCGGCCGCTGGCCGGGTCGAAGAGCACGAACACGATGCCGACCGGCTGCGTGCGCCAGGCATTGGTGGCGGTGGAGGCCGGCGATGTCGCCACCGCCGGAAACCCGTCCACCCGGCTCCAGTGCGCGCCGTGATCGTCGCTGCGCCACAGGCCCGCGTTGCGCGTACCCAGGAACAGCACGCGGCCGTCGTTCGGGTCTACCGCCAGGCGGTCGCCGTCACCGCGTCCCAACTCGTTGCCGCCCATCTTGAACGGCAGGTCGACGCGCTGGAAATGGGCGCCGCGATCGTGCGAGCGCAGGATCGCGGCGTTGCCTGCCCTCGGGGTGGTGTAGGTTCCGGCGACCAGATACACCCAGTCGGGATCGGACGGATCCAGCGCCACGGCATCGATGCCGTACAGGTTCTGATCGCCCGCCGCGATCCAGTCCGTCAACGGCAACCAGCGTCGTTTCGCCGGATCCCAGCGATAGGCGCCGCCCACGTCGGTGCGTGCGTAGCACAGGCCCTTGACGTGCGGATGGCAGACCAGGCCGGAGACATAACCACCGCCTTCGATGCGCACGTTGCGCCAGCGGTAAGGAGCGTCCTGCGCACAGGCAAGCGCCGTGCAGGCAAGCAGGGCGACCAGCAAAAGCGTGCCGATACCCCGTCCGGGGCGGAATCCACGTTGCACGCGTCGTTGCATGATTGGCCCTTCTGCTCATTGGATCGTGCTGCAAGCCGGGCCTGCCCCGTTTGCCGTTGGCCCGGCTTCTTGTATGTTGTAGTACAAGATGACATTCATCCGGTTATGAAATTCACCAGGATTCCTCATGTTTTTCGTTCACGGTTCCCGCGGAACATGTATCGGTGATACAGGACCGTCGAACGATGCAAGCAGAGGACCCGCCGATGGACGAACCGCTCCTGCACGACCTGCCGCGCCGCCGCTTCCTGCGTCTGGCAGGAAGCCTCCTCGCCGGCATTCCGTTGCTGCGGGCGGGGCCCGCGCGGGCGACCTCCACCGCCCTTCCGGCAGCGGCGGAAGATCCATCGCCATGTGCGCTGTGGTACGACGCTCCCGCCACCGCGGACCACCTGCTGTTCGAGGGCCTGCCCCTGGGCAACGGACACCTGGGTACCCTGGTCGGCGGCGATCCCGGGCACGAGGTCCTGGACCTGACCGTGGCCAGCCTGTGGACGGGAAACCGCAACGACATATTGCAGGCCGACGGCCTGTTTCCCTACGACCGGCACACGTTCGGCAGTTTCACCCGCATGGCCCGGCTGGCGCTCGATCTGCCGGCGCATGCCCTGCGTCACGTCCGCGAATACCGCCGCGAGCTGGATCTTGCCGAAGGTTGCGCCCGCATCACCTATCGCCACGGCGGCATTCGCTACCGGCGCGAGCTGTTCCTCAGTCATCCAGACAAGGTGCTGGTGCTCCGCTTGTCCCAGAGCGGCGGCGGCGACTACAGCGGCCATCTGGAGCTGGCGGGCACGCACGGTGAAACCACGCGGACGGGTGCAGGCGAGGCGCGCATCCACCTCACCGGCACGTTCGCCAATGGACTGGAACACGCCGCCGCCGTCGAGGTCGCGGCCGAAGGCGGGCACGCGGCGGCGCGCGGAGGCATGCTGTATTTCGACCGCTGCCGGGCCCTGACCATCATGCTGGCCGCGGCGACCAATTACCTGCCGGACCTGTCACGCGGCTTCATCGACGCCACCCGCCACCCTCTTGAGGTGGTCGAGACCCGGATCGACGCCGCGATAGCACGGCCGGTACGGGATCTGCGCCAACGACACCTTGCCGATTACCGGGCGCTGTTCGATGCCATGCAGGTGGATCTTGGCCCGTCCCTGCCCGCGCAGCGCAAACTCGACACCCGGACCCGGTTGCAGGCGCGCGCGCGCTCGAATGTGCCCGACCCCGAGCTGGAGGCGCTGTACCTGCAATACGGCCGTTACCTCACCATTGCCGGCTCGCGCGACGGCCTGCCCACCAACCTGCAGGGACTGTGGCTGGACAGCAACGAACCGCCATGGAACGGCGACTACCACACCGACATCAATCTGCAGATGAACTACTGGCTGCCCGACCGCGCCGGCCTGGGCGGCTGCTTCGACGCGCTGGCCGATTTCTGCCTGGCCCAGCTCGAGGCCTGGACCGAAAACACGCACCGCTGGTTCAACGATCCACGCAATCCCTTCCGCAACACCTCGGGCAGGCTGGCCGGGTGGACGGTGGCGATCTCGGTCAACATCTTCGGCGGCAACGGCTGGCGCTGGCATCCGCCCGGCAACGCCTGGCTGTGCAACAACCTCTGGCATCACTACCAATACACGCTCGACCGCGACTACCTGGCCCGCGTGTTCCCCTTGTTCAAGGGCGCCTGCGAATTCTGGCAGGCGCGTCTGATCGAAACCCAGGTGACCGACCCGCATTCCGGCAAGCGCCGCCGCGTGCTGATCGACGATCACGACTGGTCGCCCGAACAGGGGCCGGAAGACGCGCGCGGCATCACCTATGCACAGGAACTGGTATGGGACCTGTTCGGCCATTTCGTCGAAGCCTGCCGCGTGCTGCAGCGCGACGCGGCCTACGCGAAAACCATCGCGGGTTTGCGCGCACGCCTGTACCTGCCGCGCGTCAGCCCGACCCGCGGGGAGCTGGAAGAGTGGATGAGCCCGGAGGATCTGGGCAGTCCCACCCATCGGCATCTGTCGCCCCTGGTGGGCTTGTTTCCGGGCGACCGCATCATCCCGGGACGCAGCCCCAAGGCGCTGGTCGAGGGTGCCACGCGGCTGCTGCGCGCGCGCGGCATGCACAGCTTCGGCTGGGCCAACGCCTGGCGCGCGCTGTGCTGGGACCGGCTCAAGGACGGCGAAAAAGCCTATCGATTGCTGGCGAACAACCTGGCGCCCTCACGCGGCGACACCAACGGCACCGCTCCCAACCTGTTCGACGTATACCGCCTGCCCGGCCAGGGCGTATTCCAGATCGACGCCAATTTCGGCATGCCCGCGGCCATGCTGGACATGCTACTGTATTCAAGATCGGGACGGATCGAGTTGCTGCCGGCGCTGCCGCATGCCTGGCCGGGAGGGCGCGTCACGGGCATCGGCGCACGCGGAGGCTTTCTCGTCGACCTGACCTGGGCACAGGCAAGACCCACGGAAGTGGTCGTGCACAGCATCGGCGGTTCGCGCACGACCCTGGTACACGGTAAAAGCTCGATCCCCATCGAGCTCCAGCGCGGCGCAAGCGTGCGGTTTCGCGTCCGCAACGGGCAATGGCACCCGGCATGAACGACGCACGGGTTCGAAGAGGAAATCGCACGCACCGTCACCAGCGGCTTTGCTTGCGTCAATGAAAACCGGTGCAGCATCATCGCACCGTCCGGAGTTTTCCCGCACGACAGGGACGGAGCCTCCGTCCCTGGATCGACCCGCCAGACCACATCACCGACCACACCAGAGGGGTTGTCATGAAACTTGGGTTGTATGAAACGGGCCTGCCGCGATGCGGCATGGCACTGATCGCGGTCTTGTCCGCCGCCGCGCTGGGTGCCGGTTGCAGCCAGGCCGGTTCTTCCGGGAGTGCACATGTTAGCGCTACCGAAACCGTCGCCGCGGCGCAGCCCGCACACGCCAGCACCGCAGTGCATCCGTCGCTGTGGCCGCAGGCCCACTGGCCGCTGGCGCCCGATCCGAAGCTCGAGCAGCGGGTACAGGCGCTGATGGCGAAAATGACCCTGCCGGAAAAGGTCGGCCAGGTGATCCAGGCCGACATCGGCAGCGTCACGCCCGAGGAAGTGCGCCAATACCATCTCGGCTCCATCCTGGCCGGCGGCAACTCCAAGCCCGGCGGCGGCAAGGTGGCCACGCCCGCCCAGTGGCTGAAACTGTCCGACGCCTTCTACCGCGCCTCGGTGGACACCAGCCACGGTGGCGCGGGCATTCCTGTACTGTTCGGCTTCGACGCCGTGCACGGCGCCAACGACGTGGTCGGCGCCACCATCTTTCCGCAAAACTCCGCGCTCGGCGCCACGCGCGATCCCGAACTGATTCGTGCGATCGGCGCGGCGACCGCCGAGGAATCCCGCGCGGTCGGCGTCGACTGGGACTTCGCGCCGGCGCTGACGGTACCCCAGGACGACCGCTGGGGCCGCACCTACGAGGGTTATTCCGAAAACCCCGCCCTGGTGGCGAAATACGCGACCGCGGCAATCGAAGGCCTGCAGGGCAAGCCCAACACGCCGCAATTCCTGGACGCCTCGCACGTCATCGCCAGCGCCAAGCATTACCTGGGCGACGGCTCCACCAAGGACGGCAAGGACCAGGGCGATGCCGAGGTCAGCGAAAAGCAGTTGCGCGACATCGCCGGCGCCGGTTATCCGCCGGCGGTCGATGCCGGCGTGCAGACGGTGATGGCCTCCTTCTCCAGCTGGAACGGCGAGAAGATGACCGGCAACAAGGGCCTGCTCACCGGCGTGCTGAAAAAGCGCATGGATTTCCAGGGTTTCATCGTAAGCGACTGGAACAGCCACGGCCAGATTCCGGGTTGCACCGACACCGATTGCCCGCAGGCCATCAATGCCGGCCTGGACATGTACATGGCGCCGGACAGCTGGAAGGGGCTGTACAAGAACACGCTCAAGGAAGTGAAGTCGGGCGTGATTCCGATGTCCCGGCTCAACGACGCCGTGGCACGCATCCTGCGCGTGAAATTCCGACTCGGGCTGTTCGACCAGGGCGCCCCGTCGCAGCAGCCGCTGGGCGGCAAGTTCAAGCTCATTGGCAGCCCGGCGCACCGGGCGCTGGCGCGACGCGCGGTACGCGAATCGCTGGTGCTGCTGAAAAACCAGGATCACCTGCTGCCGATCAACCCCAAGGAGCACATCCTGGTGGCCGGCAACAGCGCCAACAGCATTCCCCGGCAATCCGGCGGCTGGACGCTGACCTGGCAGGGCACCGGCACCACCAACGCCGACTTCCCCAATGCCACCTCGATCTGGGCCGGCATCCAGAAACAGGTCAAGGAGGCCGGCGGCAGCGCCGAGCTGTCGGTGGACGGCAACTACAAGCACAAGCCGGACGTGGCGATCGTCGTCTATGGCGAGAACCCCTACGCCGAGTTCCAGGGTGACATCCCCGACGTGGCCTTCTCCCCCGGCGACACGACCGACCTGGACCTCATCAAGCGCCTGCGCGCGCAGGGTATTCCGGTGGTGTCGGTGTTCCTGTCCGGACGCCCGCTGTGGGTGAACCCCGAGATCAACGCCTCCAACGCCTTCGTCGCCGCCTGGCTGCCGGGCAGTGAAGGCGAGGGCGTGGCCGACGTGCTGCTGCGCGGCGCCGACGGCAAGGTGCAGTACGACTTCCACGGCAAGCTGGCCTACTCGTGGCCGCGCACGGCCGTGCAGACGCCGCTCAACGTGGGCCAGAAGGACTACCACCCGCAGTTCGCCTACGGCTACGGGCTGACCTACGAGGACGACGGCAATATCGGCAAGCTGCCCGAGGACTCCGGCCTGCCCGCCAACGTGGCCGCGCCGGGCGTGTACCTGCAACACGGCGTCCCGACCGCCGGCGTCTCCGTGCAATTGACGTCCGGCGGCAACGCGGCCCCTGTGACGGTTACGGCACTGCCGGCCGCGACCGGCGACGGCAGCCTGAAGGTCACCGCGGAGGACTACCAGCGCCAGGAAGGCGCGCGGCATCTGGCCTGGTCGGGCCCGGCCGCCGTCGCGTTGCGCGCGGCCCAGCCGCAGGACCTCTCCCGGCAGACCAACGGCGACGTGCTCCTGGTCGCCACCATGAAGATCGACGCCCTGGCTCCGGGCAAGATCACGCTCGGCATGGAATACGGCAAGCAGCAGACGGCCCGCATCCCGGTGGGTGCGGCACTGGCCAAGCTGCCGAAGAACCAGTGGATGCACGTGGGCATTCCCTTGAAGTGCTTCCAGCAGGCCGGCGTGGACATGCAGCACGTCCTGGTGCCCTTCCGCCTGCAGGCGGCCGCGAACGACGCGATCTCCGTGTCCCGGGTCGCACTGGGCACGAACGTGGACCACACCCTGCCCTGTGCCGCCACGCCGTAACCACGGATGCGCCATGCCGGCCGTTGCCGGCGTGGCGCATCTCACCCGGGCGGTACCACCATCGTCGTCAAAAGCGGGATGGCGGGCGGGTCCTGCCTTACATGTTCCCCGCACCGCAATCCGTCCATCACTTGCTTCGCGTGACACCCGTCACTGGTTGCGCAAGCCTGCGGCTTCGACAATCGCCGCATGATGATTTCCCCCGCACCACAAACCCGCTGGAGGCGTATCTGGCGCGACCGTGACGGCCTGCGCAGCGGATGGGCCATCGCGCTGTTCTTCGCGACCCTCACCGTCACGGTGGCGGTACTGGCTCACGTCGCGTACCTGCTTCATCACCCCCTGGTTTTCAGCGGACGACTGACTCCGGTGCAGCTGATCGTCAACGAGGCGGTGCTGTGCTGCGGCGCATTGGCCGCGACCCGGCTCCTGGGGTTCGTCGACAAGCGGCCCTGGTCGAGCTACGGCCTGCGATCGCGCCACGGAGTCGCCCAATTCGGCCAGGGCGCCTTCTGGGGCGCGGCCATGCTGGCCGCCGTCATGGCGGTCCTGTATTTGACCCACGCGGCCACCATCACGTTTTCCGGTGCGAGCACGGGAGCGTTGCTGCAGTCGGGCGTACTGTGGGCCGTGGCTTTCTGCCTGGTGGCCGGCACCGAGGAACTGACATTCCGTGGATTCCCGTTTTTCCGGCTGGCACGCCAGCGCGGTCCGCTCACCGCCACCGTCGTGATGTCGTTGCTGTTCGGCTGTGCGCACCTGTCCAATCAGGGCGAAAGTGTCGCAGGCATCGCCCTGACGGTCGCCTTCGGCCTGGTGGCCTGCCTTGCCGTGTGGCGCACGGGCTCGCTGTGGTGGGCGCTGGGCCTGCACGCGGCATGGGACTGGAGCCAGACCTTCCTGTTCGGTACCGCGGACAGCGGGCTGGTGGCCACCCGTCACCTGCTGACCACCCACGCCACCGGTCCGGCATGGCTGAGCGGCGGCTCGGTCGGTCCGGAAGGCAGCGTGATCGTTTTTCCGGCCATGATGTTGCTGGCCCTGGTGGCCGTGTGGACCCTGCCGCGCACGCAAGCGGCGCCCGACACGATGCAGGATCGGCATCCGGCGATGCCTGCATCCCGCTGACACGTCCCGCCCGCATGCCGCATCGGCACGCGGGCCTCGTTTGGAGTTGCTCATGTCCCGACGGATTCTCGTCTCCGGCGCCGGCGTGGCCGGCCCGGCGCTGGCCTTCTGGCTGCATCGTTACGGTTGCGACGCCACCGTTGTCGAACGTGCCGCCGGCCTCCGCTCCGGCGGCCACGCGGTCGACTTTCGCGGCACGGCCACGCGCGTGCTCGAGCGCATGGGCCTGACCGACGCGGTGAAACAGCACGAGACGCGCACCGGAGCCATCGCCATGGTGGACGAACGGGGCAGGATTTTTTCGCGGTTGCCGAAAGGCTTTACCAGCGGGGACATCGAGATCCCCCGCGGCGACCTCGTCCGGATCCTCCACGAAGCCACGCGGGAAGACGTCGCCTACCGCTTCGGAGATTCCATCGCCCATCTCGAGCAGACCGGCACGGGCGTCGATGTCGGTTTCGTCGGCGGAAGTCGCGACCGCTTCGATCTGGTGATCGGCGCGGACGGCCTGCACTCGAATACCCGCGCACTCGCCTTCCCGGCCGGGACACGCGCCGCCCACGCCATGGGTTACTACCTGGCCCTGTTCACCGTGCCCGATTACCTCGGCCTGCACGACCAGGGGCGCTACTACCTGCAGCGGGGCAAGCGCGTGGGCTACTTCGCGACGCCGAACAATGGCCTCGCGCGGGCCTCGTTCTATTTCTCGTCCGCCTACCTCGACCGCGCCGGTGCGGATTCCCTCGGGCGCGATCCCGCGGCACAAAAGCAGCTGTTGCGGGACCTGTTCGCCGATGTCGGCTGGGAAGCCCGGCGTCTGCTCGACCATCTCGACGCGGCGCCGGACTGGTACTTCGACGCGCTCAGCCAGACCCGCATGGACCGCTGGTCCTGCGGACGCGTGGCGCTGCTGGGGGATGCGGCCGGCTGCCCGTCGCCACTGGCAGGCATGGGCACCAGTCTCGCCTTCGTCGGCGCGTTCACGCTGGCACGCGAATTGAGCCGTTGTGGCAACGATTTCGCCGCCGCATTCGCCCGCTACGAGGCAGCCTTGCGGCCCATGGCCGATGCCGCCCAGAAGATGGCCCGGTCCTCGCTGGCGTGGCTCGTCCCACAGACCCGCGCCCGCCTCTGGGCCAGCCGCCGGCTGTGGTCGTGGATGCCCGAACCCATGATGCGAAAACTGATGATCGACCAGCCGGATGCGATAGCGCGCCTGGTTCCCCTCGACGAAAACGTCCCGGCGGAGCCGGTGTACGCAAGCTAGCCCACTCCATGTCGCACGCAGGCCCCCAGCCGGAAAACCAAACCGAAAACGACCGCCCCGGCGGCCAACCGCCGTAGGAACGGGTGGCCGGCACGCCCACGGCGCGGATCAGTGCATCCAGCCCCGCTTGAAATAACGCTGCAGGAACTCGTAGCGCGGCGCCCTGCGGTCGACGATCGTGTGCGTGTGGACTCCGATCACCTGGCGCAGCAGGCCGCCGTTCCTGGGCGTCGCGGCGGGCCAATGGGGCAGGCCGGGGCCGTTGGGATTGCCGGTCTTGATGAAGTTGGCGAAATAGCCCTCCATCGTGGCCGACACCTTGCGGTCGGCCGCGGTCCATGCATAGACGTGATTGCCTGGCAGATTGCCCAGCGCATACTCGATCTCGCCGCTGTGCACCGCGCCCGTGCCGGGGCCCGTGCTGCCGTCGCGCGCGGCCGGGCGTGCTTTGGTGAAATAGTAGTAATACACCGGAGCACCGCCGGTCTTGCGCTGCAGGTGCATCCATTGCCAGGTGGCAAAGGCGATGAACTCGTCGCCGGACAGCGCCGTGCCCGAGGCCTTCACCTCGGCCTCGTCGTGCCCCGGGTACAGCTTGAGCGCTTCGGCCGCCTGCTTGCCGAATTGCTTTTCCACGACGGCCCGGTAATGGGCCGGCGTGGGCGACTTGTCCTGCAGCAGCATCGGATAGTGGCCCTCCTGCGAATTGGAGCCCACCAGCAGCGCCACATGCGCCTGCCGGCCGTCCCGGTAGATCGCCGCGGGCGAACGCGGCAGGAAGTAACCGTCGATGGTCGGCACGAACATGCCCACGCCCTTGTCGCCGGCGGCGGCCAGCAGGGTGCGGGCCGGCAGGGCGCGCAACTGTGCCAGCGAATGCGCACCGACGTGTTGCTCGAACGCCTCGCCCTGCTTTTCGGCCGATGCCCGCGGACGCGGCGCGAGATTGCCGAGCACGGAACCGCTCTCGCCGATGGCGCGCTGCACCAGCCCCCGGGACAGCGGAGACGCCAGCAACGCCGAGACCGACATCGACCCGGCCGACTCGCCGGCGATGGTGACCTGCTTCGGATCGCCGCCGAAGGCCGCGATATTGCGCTGCACCCAGCGCAACGCGGCCGCCTGGTCGAGCAGACCGTAATTGCCGGTGGCGTGGTGCGGCGACTCCGCAGCCAGTTCCGGCAGCGCCAGGAAACCGAACACGCCCAGGCGGTAATTGACCGTCACGGTGACGATGCCCTTTTGCGCCAGGCTGGCGCCGTCGTAGCGCGGCTCCGAGCCGTCGCCGGCCATGAATCCGCCGCCGTAGAAATACACCAGCACCGGCAGCTTCTTCTTGCCGGACGCAAGCGAGGGCGTCCAGACATTGAGGTACAGGCAATCCTCGCTCATGCCGTCCGAACGGAAGACCATGTCGCTGTAAATCGCCCGCTGCATGCAGCGTGG
Source organism: uncultured Rhodanobacteraceae bacterium (assembly GCA_964567365.1). Lineage (GTDB taxonomy): Bacteria > Pseudomonadota > Gammaproteobacteria > Xanthomonadales > Rhodanobacteraceae > Oleiagrimonas. Next base: position 23,358 of record CAZMMO010000004.1, read on the forward strand.
GCCGAAGTGGTCGGCCTTGCGCACGCCCTGCCATGCCTGGACCGGCTGCGGCGGCTTCCAGCGCAGCGGTCCCGTCGGCGGTGCCGCGTAGGGAATGCCCTTGAATTCGTCCAGCCCGGTTTTCGCATCGTGCACGCCGGACAACGTGCCGGCACGCACCTGCACCGTGGGCATCGCATCATGCGCGACCGCCGGGCCGGCCAGCATCGCGAATGCCAGGCCCGCCAGGACGACCATCGAACGGGAGAAGAAACCAGACATGGACGTGTACCTCGGCAAGACGAGTGGAACGTGCAACCGGGGTCGCCTCCAACCCGCCCATGCCGTTCCCCCCATGGGATCTCGAACAACCTTACCATCCATGCTGCGTCATCCAGCCGGCAAACAGCCGCGGCCATTGCACGGTACGCGTACCCGGCCGCCCCAGGCCGAAGCCATGCTTGCCCCGTTCGAACAGGTGCATCTCCGCCGGCACGTCGTGCTGGTGCAACACGCGGAATAGCGACAGGCTGTCCTCCACGTCGACCACCGGATCGTTCTCGGCCTGCACGATGAACACCGGCGGCGTGCGCGCCGACACATGCCGCTGCACGGTGTACGCAGCCACGGCGTCCTTCTGCGCCATCAATTGCGCGCGCGTGCCCGAATGGTCGTCGGCCAGCGACGACACCGGGTAGATCAGCCCGGCGAAATCCGGGCGCGAGGACAGCTTGTCGGCCGCGTCCCGGGGCGGATAAAAGTCATGCCGGAAACGCGTCGCGAGGATGCCCGCCAGGTTGCCGCCGGCGGAGAACCCGAGCACGCCGATACGCTGCGGATCGATGCCGAAATCGGCCGCATGCCGGCGCAACAGGCGCATCGCGCGCTGCGTGTCCTGGAACGGCGCCACCGGCGCCCAGCCGTCACTGGGCAGGCGGTAGTAGAGGACCGCCGGCGTCACGCCCAGGGTCAACAGCCATTGCGCGGTGGGCATGGATTCCTGCGCCATGGCGATGACCGTGTAACCGCCGCCGCCGATGACCAGCACGGCCGTGCCGTTGGGATGGCGTGGATGCAGGACCACCATGCGCGCCTCGCCGACATCCTTCACCATGCCGGGGCTGGTGGCCGTCTTGCGCACGAGATGTTCCGGCTGGGCCGGCCGGTGGCCGCTGCCCGCCGGCGGGGTTCCCTGCCACAGCGAAATCACCGTCGGCGGTTGAACCGCAGCCGCAGCCTCGTGGTCTCGGGCATGGGCTTGCGGAACCAGAAATGCCATCGAGATGGCAAGCAATGCGCAAAAGCCTGTCTTCATGTCACCCCCTGGCATCGGGCCAATCCCGTGTAGGAGCGCACCCGGGCGCGACCGGTATCAGCGCTGAATGGAATATGGTGCCGGTCGCGCCCAGGTGCGCTCCTACAGGCGGGCAAGGACCAGCGTCGCCTTCAGCGGCGTTTTCGCCGAGGACGGACCGGCATAGATCGTGTAGGTGCCGGGCAGGCGCACCATGGCATCCTTTTTCGCGTCGTAGATGGACAGGCACAGCTGGTTCAACGCGATCGTGACGGTTTTCGACTGGCCCGGATCCAGCGCGACGCGGCGAAATCCGACCAGCCGCTTGTAATCCTCGCCGGAGGCCTTGGGCAGCACCGCATAGACCTCGGCGATTTCCGTGCCGGCGCGTTGCCCCGTGTTCCTGACGGTCAGGGTGGCCGAACGACCGTCATGGTCCACCGACAGGTTCGAATAGGCGTAGCTGGTATAGGACAGGCCGTAGCCGAAGGGAAACAGCGGCTGGAGGTGCTCCGATTCGAACCACTTGTAGCCGACCCGGGCACCGGCCTTGCTGTAGTCCACGTCGAACGGACGCCGCGTCTGCGATCCGTCCTTGTGCTTGACCATCGGCAGGTCGATGCCGGTGACCTGCGGATGCGGCAGCTGGCTGTCGCTGCGCGGGAAGGTGACCGGCAGCTTGGCGGAAAAATCGACCTTGCCGAACAACAGGTCGGCCAGCGCCTGCGCTCCGCCGATGCCCGGATACCAGGCCTCGACGATGCCCTGCACCTGGTCCGCCCACGGCATCGTGACCGGGCCGCCGGTCTCGAGCACGACCAGCGTGCGCGGATTGGCCTTGGCGACCGCGCTCACCAGCGCGTCCTGGTTGCCCGGCAGCGCGAGCGTCGGGCGATCCTTGCTTTCATACATCGGTTGATTGACGAAGACGATGGCCACTTGCGCCTTCTTCGCCGCCGCCACGGCGGCAGCGATGTCGGTGCCGGCATGGAACGTCACCGTGGCTTCCGGCGCATGCTTGCGGATGGAACGCAGCGGCGAGGAGGGGAAATACACCGTCTCGCCCCAGTGCGCGCCACCCGGATGCGGGTTGGCGGCATTGCCTCCCGGAGCGTCGACCTGCGCCGAGCCGCCGCCGGAAAGCACGCCCACGTCGGCATGCGAGCCGATCAGGGCGATGGAATGGAGGGACGAGGCATCCAGCGGCAACAGATGGCTCGCGTTTTTCAGCAGCACGATGCTCTGCCGGGCGATATGCCGGGCGTCGCGACGACCGCGGAAGGGATTGACCACGCGCCGCGGCATCACCGGATGGTCGACCACGCCCTTGGCAAACAGGCTGCGCACGATGCGGTGGACCATGTCGTCGAGCCGGGACATCGGCACCTTGCCGTCCTGCACGGCCTGCTTCAGCGCCTGGCCGAAATACCCCTTGTCGCCGGGCATTTCCATGTCGAGCCCGGCCAGCGCCGCCTTGACCGTGGAATGGGTGCCTTCCCAGTCGGACAACACGAAGCCCTTGAAACCGAAATCGTTCTTGAGCACGTCGGTCAGCAGCCACGAGTTCTCGCACGAGTAATCGCCGTCGACGCGGTTGTAGGCACACATCACCCCGGCCGGATGGCCGATGCCGATGGCGATCTGGAAGGCCAGCAGGTCGCTCTCGCGCGCGGCGCGTTTGCCGATCTTCGCGTCGTAGACCATGCGGCCGGTTTCCTGGTCGTTGAAGGCGTAATGCTTGATGTCTCCCATCACGTGCTGGGACTGGACGCCCTTGATGAGGTTGCCGGTCATGGTGCCGGCCAGCAGCGGATCCTCGCCGGCGTACTCGAAATTGCGCCCGTTGCGCGGCTCGCGCGTGATGTCGACGCCGCCGCCGATGGACATGTTGAAACCCTGGTCGCGCAGTTCGCGTCCGATCACCGATCCGTACAGGAAGGCCGCCTGCGGGTTCCAGCTCGCAGCCGCACCCAGCGTCGAAGGCAGCAGGGTCGCATAGCGGCTCTGGTAGGCCGCCATGCGCACGCCCACGGCCGAGTCGGCCAGGTTGATGTCCGGAATGCCCAGGCGCTTGATGCCGGGCACGAAGCCCGCGCCGAAGTTCGAGTTCTTCGGTATCGGCGAGCCGGGTATCAGGACGCCCCAGCCGGTGCCGTGGACCAGCTGGATCTTCTCGTCCAGCGTCATCTGCTTGACCACCAGGTCCGCCCGCCGGTCGGGCGACAGCGACGGATTCATCCAGGGACGCTGCGATACGTCCGGCGGATTCGGCGCCGGCGCGGCGGTGGCGGCGCAGGCCAGGCCGACGGAAACGGCCAGCAGGGACGAAGCGAAAATCCGGTGGAGTGCGGTTTTCCTGATCATGGGGATTCCTCGGGTGGAAAAGGGCCGACGTCCCGGAACCGGCACGAAGCCTTCTGGAACAAGGACCGGCATCCCCACCCCATCGATGAGAAGCTACGGGGTACCCCGGCCGCGAACAATTACGAAATCAACGGGCCGGACTGATGTTTTTTCGTGCACGGGCTCGCAAACACGGGCTCTCGCCTCCCTCATGCACCCTGCGGGTATAGCGTTGCAGCTTTCACCACCGGTCCGGACCATGCCCAATCTTACCCGCAGAGACCTGTTCAAGGCCCTGGCGACAGGCGCCCTCGCCCTTCCGCTGGGCCGAGCCGCGTGGGCCGCGCCCGAGCCCGCGCGCGCCGGCTCCATCGGATCGGATCCGCCCTGGGACCGGGGCGTCGAGGGCCAGCGCAAGGCCGACCTGGGCAACGGAACCTATCTCAACCCCATCGTCTCCGGCGATCGTCCCGACCCGACCGTGCTCAAGGACGGCGGCGACTACTACATGACGTTCTCGTCGTTCTCCGACTCACCCGGCCTGTTGCTGTGGCACTCCACCGACCTGGTCAACTGGGCGCCGGTCACGGCTGCCCTGCGCAAGCCGCCGGGCAGCGTGTGGTCGTCCACGCTGTGCAAGTACAAGGACCGCTACTACATCTACCTGCCGGTCTTCCGGCCCGGCGCGGGCTCCTCGATCTACGTGATCTGGACCAGGGACGTGCGCGGCCGATGGAGCGACCCGGTCGACCTGAAGATCCCCGGCTGCATCGACCCCGGCCATATCGTCGGCGAGGACGGCAAGCGCTACCTGTTCGTCAACGGCATCCGCATGATCGGCCTGACCGACGACGGCCTGGCCACGGTCGGCAAACTCCGGCACGCCTACACGCCCTGGCATTACCCGGACGACTGGGTGGTGGAGGATTTCGCCCCGGAGGGCCCCAAGCTGCTGCGCCGCGACGACTGGTTCTACCTGGTCAGCGCCGTCGGCGGCACGGCCGGGCCGCCCACCGGCCACATGGTCGTCGTGGCCCGCTCGCGTTCGGTGCACGGCCCGTGGCAGGACTGCCCGCACAACCCCATCGTGCGCACCTGGTCGGCCGCCGAACCGTGGTGGTCGCGCGGCCATGCCACCTTCGTCGAAGGACCGACCGGAGACTGGTGGATGATCTACCACGGCTACGAGAACGGCTTCCGCACACTCGGCCGCCAGGCCCTGCTGGAACCCATGGTGTGGACGGCCGACGGCTGGCCCCGGGCCACCGGCGGCGACCTGTCGCGGCCGCTGCGCAAGCCGGCCGGCGGCAAGGCGGGACCCGTCGGGCTGGCGCTTTCGGACGACTTCTCGCGCAACAAGTTCGGCCGTCAGTGGTCCTTCAGCGATCAGCAGCCGGGCAACATGCGGCGCCTCGACTACGGTGGCAGCGGCCTGCGGCTGGCCGGCGCCGGCACCTCGCCCGGCGACAGTTCGCCCATGCTGTGCAAGGTGGGCGATCGCGCTTTCGTGGCGGAGGTGGCGCTGGAATTGTCCGGCGACGCGGAAGCCGGGCTGCTCGCGTTCTACAACCACAAGGCCTTCGTCGGCGTGGGTTTCTCGCCGCACGCGATCAAGACGTTCGAATACGCGCAGGAGCAGCAGTGGGCGCGCATCGACAGGCACAACCGCCGCGTACGCGTGCGCATGACCAACGACCACAACGTGGTGTCCTTCGAGTACTCGCACGACGACGGCCGCAGCTGGCAGCGGCACACCATCCGCATGGAAGTGTCCGGCCTCAACCACAACGTGTTCGGCGGTTTCCTGGCCCTCCGGCTGGGCCTGTATTGCGCCGGCACCGGCAGCGTGCGCCTGCGCGATTTCCGCTACCGCGCCATCGAAGGCAACCCGCTGGTGAACGGCTGACCCGCGGTGCGCACCGCCACCACACCGCCGCACCCGCCCGCCGGTGCGGCGGACCTTCGATAGAATGGCCAGCATGCCCAAGCGCAAACGCCACGCCAGCCGACCCACGACCATCCTCGACGTGGCCCGGCACGCCGGCGTATCGCCCATGACGGCCTCGCGCGTGATCAACCACAACCCCCATGTCGGCGAGGCGATGCGCGAGCGGGTGCTGGCGTCGGTCAAGGCGCTGGACTACCGGCCCAACCTGGCCGGGCGCCAGTTGCGCACTTCCCGCATGGCCTGCATCGGCGTGCTCTACAGCAACCCCAGCGCGGCCTATCTCAACCAACTCGTCATGGGCGTGCTGGAAGAAAGCAGCCTGCATCACGCCCGGGTCATGGTCGAAAAATGCGCCGGCCTGAGCAGCCA
>CAZMMO010000005.1:0-10432 GCA_964567365.1 uncultured Rhodanobacteraceae bacterium
CAGCAGTTGCTTGATTTCCGCGATCGCCTTGGCCGGGTTCAGGCCCTTGGGGCAGACGTTGGTGCCGTTCATGATGGTGTGGCAGCGGTAGAGCTTGAACGGGTCGTTGAGCTCGTCCAGGCGCTCGCCGGTGGTCTCGTCGCGCGAGTCGCAGATCCAGCGGTAGGCCTGCAGCAGGACCGCCGGACCCAGAAAGCGGTCGCCGTTCCACCACCAGCTGGGGCAGGAGGTGGTGCAGCAGGCGCACAGGATGCATTCGTACAGGCCGTCCAGCTTCTTGCGGTCCTCGGGAGACTGCAGGCGTTCGCTCGAGGCCGGCGCGGCGCTGGCGCGGATCCAGGGCTGGATCGACGCGTACTGGGCGTAAAACGCGGTCAGGTCGGGCACCAGATCCTTCACCACCGGCATCGAGGGCAGCGGGTAAATGCCGACGGCGCCGGCCTTGAGGTCGTCCAGGCTCTTGATGCAGGCCAGCGTGTTCTCGCCGCAGATGTTCATGGCGCACGATCCGCACACGCCCTCGCGGCAGGAACGGCGGAAGGTGAGGGTGGCGTCGATCTCGTTTTTGATCTTGATCAGCACGTCGAGCACCATGACGCAGTCGCTGGTGTCGACCTCGAAGGTATCCATGCGCGGATTGCCGCCCACGTCGGGATTCCAGCGGTAGACGCGGAAATTGCGTACGCGCTTGGCGTCCGGCCGAGCCGGGAAATGCCGGCCCTCGACAAGCTTCGACATCTTTGGCAACACGAACTGGGCCATGGGCGGTTTCTCCTGTACGGATTCGGATTTCAGGCCCGTACCGGGCCCAGCCAGACGGCCAGAACCGCCAGGATGCAGGCCAGGGCGCCGAGATAGGCGCCGAAGCGCAGCGCGATCTGCAGCGTCACTTCCAGCCAGCGGGTGTGGACGTAGTCTTCGATGATGACCTTCAGGCCCAGGGCGCCGTGCCAGAACAGGCAGATGCCGAGGGTGATCAGCAGCCCCGCGTTCACCGGCCAACTGATGCTCGCCTGCACCTGGGCGTACGACTGGCCGATCAGCCCGCCGAGGAAAAACAGGAACCAGATGCACAGGGGGATCAACGCGATGGCCGTGACCCGCTGCAGCCACCAGGTCTGCACGCCGGTGCCGGAGGCGCCCATTCCCAGGGCCGATTTCAATGGGGTCCGCGTCGCGTCGCGTTGCAGGTGCGCGTTCATGCGGATGCTCCGGTCATGCGCCAGGCCAGCAGCAGCCAGGTTGCCACGGTCAGCGCCACGCTGGCGCCGATCACGAACCAGCCGGTGGACCAGTACGCCGGAGCGAAGCGCCGGTCGCGCGTCGGTGGCCCGAAGTTGCGCGCCATGTCATGCACCAGGTGCTGGATGCCGTTGCACAGGTGGAACCACAGCGACGCAGTCCACGCGACCAGCAATACGAGGCCGATCCAACTGCCCCAGAACCCGGCAAAGACCGCCCACGCGGCACCACCACTGGCCGCCGCGATCAGCCCCCACAACACCAGCAACGCGCCCAGGCTGAGAAAAAGTCCGGTCAGGCGATGCAGTGTGGACTGCAGCATGTTCACGCGCCAGCGGTAGATGCCCAGGTGCGGGGACAACGGTCGGGAAACGGACATGGCATCGCTCCTCGTCATGATTCGTGGATGCAGCGTACGATGTCTCGGAGGCAGTGTGCCACCTGCATCCGCCGCATGCGTGCCGATGGGGTTTGCAGGCGGTCGGGAAGAGCGGAGGCACGTGGTGGCCGAGCCGTGGAACGCAGATTCCGCGTACGCTTGCAAGTGTGGCAAATCCGACGCGCTGACCGGCTGACCTGCATCAAGGCAGACGTCGCAGGAACGCTCGCCCGGTGGCGATGGAAAGCGGCGCAGGCTACCGGCGACCAGGGCAGGGCAGCCGGTTGCCGATATCAGCGTCATGAGGGCATCGTGCCGGTGTCTGCACTTGTCATGCACCCACGTCGAGCGTATCGTTTTCGAGATACGACAGCGCGGAGCGATTCCGGAAGCAGGCCGGTCGGCATGAAGTCGCGCGCGCAAGGGGACGGGGTGCGAATGTGCGTGTGTCTTGAGTCACTACAGCCATGACAAGCATGGGCTGAGCGTGACTGTTTGCGGTTTCGGAGCCGGTTTCTCCCGAAGTGCGGGGGGCTGGCGTTTCCAGAAATCCGGTGCCGTGTATCCATAGATTTGTGGGGTTTCATTCTTCCTTCGCAAGGAGTGCGTGTGGGCGGATAGGCAGTGGGTCATGCATGCTTTTCCGCCTGTTGCCGGAGGTGCGGATGGGTGAGGCATCGTGCTGACAGGTCGCGAGCGTGCCGGCGTCGCGCATCGCCCGGCATCGTGATCTGCGGCAAGGGGTGGCTGTGGACTTGGGGGACAGGGGAGAGATGACCATGAAAACCGGATCTTCATCGCGTCAGGGCAGGCCTGGCTGTGCCCCTGCCTCGGGCCCGCGGCAACATCGCTTGCGCCTGAACCCGGTAGCGGCTGCCCTGTTTGCCGCGCTGGGTATCGCATCCGGCGTGGCCCAGGCCGCCGACACCACCATCACGGTGGACACGGCCCACCCGACCCAGACGACGGTGGACACGCCCAGTGCGAGTGCGAGCCACTACAAGATCACCACGACTACCACCTCCGGTGAAACCGCGTTCAATTCGTTCAGCCAGTTCGACCTGGCCTCGGGAGACACGGTCGACCTGCACATGCCGGGCGGCACCCATCAACTGGTCAACCTGGTGTGGGACAGCAAGGCCCATCTCGGGGGCACGCTGAACAGCTACATCGGCACGCAGACTTCCACCATTGGCGGCAGTGTGTATTTCGCCGATCCGCACGGCATCGTGGTGGGCCCCGGAGCGGTTCTCAATGTCGGCTCGCTGTCGCTGAGTGCGCCCACGACGGATTTCATGCAGTCGCTGCTCGACGACGGTGGAACGCTGGATCTCACCAGCGAAAACTTCGACATCCTGCTCCAGGGCAAGGAGCCGCTGGCCAAATCGAGTGTAGATGGCACGTCCGCATGCGACGACTACATGATCTGCATTGCCGGCAAAATCAATGCCAACAGCGCGGTACGCGTGCGCGCCACCTCCATTGATGCCAGCGGCACGATCTACGTGGAGGGCGATGGCAGCGACGATGACCTGCTGGGCACGTCGGTCAACGTGGAAGGATCCTCCACCCCGACCCTGGTCGAGGACGGCAACACCATCCGCCTGATCGCCAGCGATGATGATAGCGTGCAGATTGGTGACGCGGGCGCGCATGCCGCGGTGAACATCAGCGGTACATTGCAGACAGCGACGGCGAACCGGGCAAAGAATTCCGCTGCCAGCGAAGACAGCTGGGGCCTGATTCGCGCCGCGGCCACCTCCACGGCCCATGCCGACTTCACGGCGCCGAAAGAGAACGCGGGCAAGTTCGATCTGTTGACCAAACAGGCCGGCGACCTGTTCAAGGATCCCGCCTCGTTGGCCGACAAGGGATTTGAGGATGCCGCGGTGGACGCCAACCTGGCCGCCGGCGACAAGCTGGGCCACCTGGGCTACGTGCGCGCCTCGGCGACAGCCAACGTAAGCATTACCGGAACGATCCAGGCTGCTGGCGACGTCAGCCTTGCCAGCACCACCGATACCAGCGCGACCACCGACGCCACGGCGGTCAGCAAGACCACCGACAAGGACGGAAATCCGGTTTCCAGCCTGCCGTTCATGGTCAGCGCCATGTACGGCGGCGTGTACAGCCAAGCCTCCACCCATGTCCTCGATAGTGCCAGCGTGACTGCTGACGGGGATGTCGACGTGATGGCCGACACCGAGAACAAGCTGGACGTCGAGGTCGATACGGAAGCCGACAAGGATCAGTTGTTCGCTACCACGATTGCGTGGTCGCAAGCGGCGGTGCAGGCAAACGCGACGGTGGATGGCGCGGTCAGCGGTGAGGGCCTGAACATCACCGCCCACAACCAGAACGAGTTTGCCACCAAGGCTGTTGCATCCACCAGCAAGGCCGGTGGTTCGGTCGGCATTGCCGGCGCGATCAGCGAACAGACCGTGGTAGCCAACGCGGCGCTCAATACCAGTCCGACCATTACAGCCACCGATACCGGGGGCAACGTCACGGTGGCCGCCGGTACCACTACCGAAGGCAACGAAACCTCGGCCCTGACCACCAGCGGCGAATACGTGAAGCCGCGTGAGAGTGGGGTCAGCTCCACTGATGCCAGCATGGGTGACACTCTGGCCAACAAGAGCAATACCGGCCTCAACGAGGATGGCTCGTCCTCCAGCGATGCCCTGCCGTTTCACGTCGGTGCGGCGGTGTCCTACACCGACAGCAGCAATACCGCCAACGCCAGCATCGGCTCGGACGTGAACGTCACCACGCCCGGCAATGTGGTCGTGTACTCCAGCACGGAAGATGCCGACCGCCATGGCGGGGCCGCCAGCGAGACCTCTTCCCAGGCGAAGGAAGGGGGCGGCAGTGGCACCAAGGCCACCGTTTCCGCCGCGGTCAATTACGGCCACTACCAGCACGTTTCCCACGCCAGCATCGGCAGCAATGCTGTCATTCAGGCCGCTCGCATCGGTGTGGGCTCGGATCTGGACCTGCCGTTCGACTGGACCTTTGGACTGGGCGCAGAGGCCGATTCGATCAAGAACATGGGCGACAGCCTGGACAACTTTTTCGATGGCGTGAGCAGTTTGCGGAACATGGCTCTCACCGACGTCATGCTCGAAGGCGTTGCGGATCACATGAGTGGCTATGCCAGTGCCGCCGGCGGGGAAGACACCGATGTCGCGATCGGTGGCTCGGTCAATTATGTCGCCATCGACAACGACAACCGTGCCTGGGTTGGTGACGGAGCCAAGCTGACATCGACGCTGGCCGACACCGATGACGACGCCTGGACCAGCTCACCGGACTGGGACGAGGATGCGACGATCGATTGGGAACATTCGGTCAGCGTGCAGGCGCAGACCGAAGTGGCCGCCTTCGATTTCGTGGGCAGTCTCAAATTGTGGGATCCGACAATCGAAGCCGAGAAGGCGGCCATTGGCGGCGCCTTCAACTATTCCGGTTACAAGAACCGCACCGTTGCCGGCATCGGCAGCGGCGCCACCATCAACAGCACCAACGACGTTGCCGTGAACGCCGAATCGAAGGACACCCTGTTTGCGGTGAGCCCGATTTCGGGCAAGGGCGGTAGTGTCGGCCTGCAAGGCACGGTGGCGCTCACCGACGTCGATGACACCACCCACGCCACGGTCAGTGCCGCGGCCGACGTCACCGCCGATGCGTTGGATGTCGAGGCTACCAATCCGCTGACAGTCTGGGCCCTGTCCGGCGCCGTCGCGATGTCCAACCAGGCCAGCATCGGCTTCAGTGTCGGCATCAACAATCTGAACACGGATACCGTGGCGGCCATCGGCGACAACAGCGCCGACGACCCGTTGACCACGGCGAGTTTCACTCCCGCACAGACCGGCGGTACGGTCAAGGTGTCCTCGCTGGGCTTGCAGGCGGCCACCCACGGCGGTGCCGGTGCACTCTCGGTTGCGGGATCCGCCGTGACTTCCGAGAGCGGTGGCGGCGGTGAAGGCGGTGGCGGCGAAGGTGGCGGTGAATCCAAGCCGCCGGGTTCGGCCTTGCTGGAGCTGATCGAGAAGGTCGGCTCGGTGACCAACAAGCTGCACACGGGGCTGGACTACATCGGGGCCATCCAGAACCTGGGTGGCGGTGGCAGCGGTGGCAGCGGCGACTCGTTGCAGGATACCGCCGGCAAGGCCCTGACCGCCATTTCGGAGGCCAGCGAGGCGGCCGGCAGCGTGGGCGGGGGGCTGTCCGGGTTGATCGGCAAGGCGTCGTCCATCGGCAGCTCCAAGGGTGGCGAGGCGCCGACCGGCGGGACGGCCAGCAAGGGCAAGTCCTTCGGTATCGGCCTGTCCGGTGCCGCCAGCGTCAACATGGCCAGACTCGGTTCCGTGGCCCGCTTGGACGGGGCCGACGTCGAGATGGTGGATGGCGGCAGCGACGAGGTCACGATACGCGGCATCAACGATGCCACGCTGAACAGTCTGGCCGGCGCGGCTTCGCTCAAGCTCTCCAAACAAGGCAAGGGCGGTGCGCTGGCTGGTGCCGTGGCGTATTCCACGGTCGCCAACGACACCGAAGCACTCATCGACGGAGCCAGTGCCGTCAACCATGCCGGCAACGTGACCGTGCAGGCGCTCGATGGCAGCCAGCAGATCGACGTCGGTATCGGTGCGGCCGTCAATACCGGTAATGGCGGTACTTCGGTGACTCTGGCGGGCTCGGTATCCATCGCCACGTCTTCCAATACCACCAAGGCCGCGATCCTGGGCGGTAGCACGCTCGCCGCTGTCGGCGACGCGGCGGCGCTGAACGTCACGGCATACGATCATGCGCGCATCGGCATCGGCGGTGGTGCGCTGTACTTCAACACCAGCAGCGGCAAGAGCGGCAATGCCGGGCTCGGTTTCGGCTATGCGGATATCACTAACACCACCACGGCGGAATTGACCGGGCATCATGGCGCGGCGACCGACGTGGACATCGACGGTTTCGACGGCATCACGGTCCAGGCCCTGGATTCCTCCTTGATCGCCGATGCCGCCGTGGCTGGCGGATTTACCGCGGGCCAGAACAGTGCCAACCTGGCGGGCGCCATCTTGTGGAACCACATCGCCAACAAGACCGACGTGCACATCGATGGCGGCATGCGGCTGGACGTCGGCGTCGGCGGTTTGACCGCCACGGCGAAGGCCACGGCCCCCGACGCCACCCTGGACCAGCTGCTCGCCGCCGTGGATACGGAAGGCTACGACTTCAACGGCACCAGCCTCGGCCAACCCGATGCCGCGGACATGCCCCCGGCAGGAACGGCAGCCGGCCAGGAGAAGGACGGCAACGGCAAGCCGGTCGATCCGGCGCAGCCGACCCTGGATCTGGGTACCGCTGCTCCCGGAAGCTCCATCATCGCCATTGCCGGTACCTTGCAGATCGGCGGCAACAACGTGGGCCTGTCCTACGTCGGCAACAAGGTCGAGAACACCCACAACGTCTACATGGGCGATGCGCACGTCGACACGACCGGAGCAGTGGACCTGACGGCGAAGGACGATACCCGCATCGTCGGGCTCGCCGTGGGTGCAGCCCTGAGCACCGGCAAGTTTGCGGGTGTGGGCAGTGCCACGACCAACCAGATATCCAATCAGGACCGGGTACTGGTCGGCTCGGCCAGTGCTTCGGGCAACACCGCCTGGCTGAGCGCCGACAGCGTCGACATCGAGGCGGCCGACAACTCGCACATCTACAGCCTGGCCGGCAACGTCGCCATCGGCACCGGCCAGTTGGCGGCCGGTGGCGCGCTCACGTACAACGACGTATCCAATACGGTGGGCGCACACGCCGGGGCCACCACGTTCGACGTCGCCGGCGGCGACGTCACGGTGAATGCAGCGGAAAATGCTCAGATCATGGCCGGCGCAGTGGCCGCCGCGGCGACCAAGGGCACGTCGCTGTCGCTGTCCTTTGGGTGGAACCAGTCCGGGAACAAGGTGACCGCCGAGCTCGATAACGACAGCGTGGTGACTGCGAACAGCCTGGGCATCAGCGCCACGGACGCGGCCACGATTTATGCCTTGTCCGGTGGTGTGGCCATTGGCGGCAAGGTGGCCGTCGGCCTCGCGGCCAGCGTGGCCGACATCGACGACACGACACAGGCCGATCTCGAAGATACCGGGTTGGATATCAGCCTGGATACCAACGACAGTGGCGGCGGCGTCAGCGTTACGGCCAAGGGCACGGGCTTGCAGTACACGCTGGCCGTGGCTGGCTCGGCCGGCGGCAAGGGCGCGGGCGCGGGCTCGGTGACCTACAACACCATCGGCAGCGACAACACGGCCACGGTCGATGATGTGTATGGCGCAAACAACAATGTCGGTGAGACCGGCGCGGCGGCCAAGGCCGTCAGCCTGACCGCGAGCGCGGAAAACGATGCTGGCATCTACAGCCTGGCCGGCGGCATCGCCATCGGTGGCAATGTCGGCGTGGGTGGTGCCGCCAGCGTCGACGACATCGGCGGCTCCACTTCGGCAAACATCAACGACAGCACGCTGGACATTGCCGACGCCACCACGGTCAAAGCGGTGTCCAATGCCATCGTCAAGACGGCAGCCGTGGCCGGTGGCGCCTCCGGCTCCATTGCTGGCGGCCTGTCCAATACCACCAACCTCATCGGCAACACCATCAGCGCCGGCATGAGCGGCGTGAGCACGGCCAATGGCGACAGCGCCAGCAACCATTACAAGGTCGACAGCAACAACGTCACGACCATCGGGGCCGTGAACAACACCTCGATCAGTTCCCTGGCCGGCGCCGTGGGCGCGGCCGGGTCGGTGGCGGTGGGCGCGGCGACGGCAGTCAATCGCATCGGTACCCAGACTACCGCCAACTTCCAGGGTGGCGGGTTGTACGAGTCCCGCGGTTTCAACCTGTACGCCAATGCCGGCAACCCGAACGCCGGCGGCGTCGGCAATGCGGCCAACATCAATACCATCGCGGTGGGTGCCGCCATTGGTGGTGACGGTGCTGCCAGCGGCTCGGTGGCCGTGAACGTCATGGACGGCAGCACGCAAGCTAGCATCAGTGACGGCGCGAACGTCATCGCTGCCGACAACGTTGCGGTACTCGCCACCAATCAACAGGGTGTCAACGTGCTGGCCGGTGCGGCGTCGCTGGGCGGCTATGCCGGCGTCGGCGTGGGCGTTGTGGTCAACGACATTCAGGGGACGACCAAGGCTTCCATCGAAAACAGCAAGGTGTCGGCTTATGGCTTGGGCAGTGCTGTAAACGTGGATTCGGGCACGCCCGAAGATGCCGCGAATCTGGCCGGAAGCATCGGTATTTCCAATTCCAATTCCGGTGGCGACGGACACCCGGAACTGGCATTCGACCGCACCAGTTACAGCGCGCCGGATCTCTCCAGCACGCAGGCGGCGGTACATGGCGTGGCCGTGAACGCGTCCAACCAGCAGCACATTGCCACACTGGGGATCGGCGCCAATGTCAGCGGCGGAGTGGGCGTGGGCGCGCTGGCCGGCGTCAATGTCATCGGCGGCACCACTTCCGCCAGCATAGACAATTCGCAGATCAACCAGGCCGACCTGTATACCAGTGGTGGCGGCAGTTGCACGACGGATATCTGTTCCGGCAGTGGCACCTTCCACGGGCACGCGGCCGACGGCCAGCAGGTGGACGTGCGTGCCGGCAGCCGGCAGTACGAGGCCAATTTCGTCCTCAATGTGGCCGGGTCGGGCGGTTTCTCGGCCACGGGCAGCGCGGCCGTGAACGTGTTCGATGCCGCGACCACAGCGGGCGTCACCGGTTCCACGCTGTGGGCAAGGAACGGCACCAACGTGATTGCCACAGCCGACCAGTGGTCGCTGGCGACCAGCGCCGGTCTGGCGCTGAGCGCAAACGTGGGAGCCGCGGCATCCGGTGCGGTGACGGTTTTCAAGGCCGACACTCGGGCATTCGTCGATGCCGCCGATATCAGTGGCGGCCTCAGCGGAAACGACGGCCTCGATGTACTCGCCAGCGACCATACTTACGGCGCACAGATCGGCATGGCTGCCGGCATCGGCGTGGCCTCCGCCGGGGTTGCCGGTGTGGCCCTGGTCAATGTGGATCAGGTGGACACCTCCGCCGTCATCGAAGGCGGCAGCACGGTCACCACGCCCGGTGCAGTCAACGTCAAGGCCACGACAGGCAACACGGTCCAGGCTGTGGCCGCCTCGGCGGCCTTCGGTACCTATGCCGGTGTTGCCGGTGGCGTCGTGGTGAACGTCATCGACAACAATACGCATGCCTGTGTCCTCGGTGGCGAGGGCGGCAGTGGCGGGCCATGCCAGGGCGATGCGTCGGGAACCAGTACCGTGCAGGCAGGGCAGGTCGCGGTCGAGGCACACGACAAGCAGACGCTGAATGCTTACGCTGGATCACTGGGTGGCGGTTTCGTCGGTGTTGGCGGCGGCATCAATGTGGCCTTGCTGCAGGCCACCGTTGGTGCCGGGGTATCCGGGAGCAAGGTCGAAGCCCATGGCGGCAATGGCCAGAACGGCAATACCGCGAAGGGCAATATCCTCATCAACGCCGATTCCACGCGCAACGTCGAGGCCATAGTGGCCAGTGGCGGCGTGGGCGCCGTGGCAGGGGGACTGTCGGCAAGCGTGCTGGTGGCCGGCACCGGTGACATCACCGACGGCGGCAAGGCCGATGCGAAGAGTGATTTGAATGCCTCCGGGCAGACCAACCTTGGCGCGGCCGACAAGCAGGCGGGAGGCGACCCGCTGCAGACCGACAGTGGTTCTCCGGCCAGTGCCTATCACCTGAGTGCGA